>DATBMP010000199.1:0-13567 GCA_036554845.1 Pyrinomonadaceae bacterium | reverse complement strand
GCCGAACAGGATCGCGAGATCATGAGCGGCGACAACTTGATCGCGAACCTCACTGAACAGAAACGCCTTCAGAAGATTGAGATTCGAGGTAACTCTTACCTGAGGACCATGCAGGAAGGTCGCGCGGCAGAGGTTCACTCGATTGACATGGATTTCTTTCTTGACGGTGACCAGCGACTCGAACGGGCCGTGGCCATGAAAGACACGCGAGCACAGACACTTGATTCGGATTCGCAAATGCAACTAACGGGCGCAAGTTTGGTGGAGGTCACTTTCCAGGCTGACAAGGACAAAAGCCTCTTGAGACAAATGCGCACCGAAGGCCGTTCCGTAATTAACTTGTTAGCCCCCAAGTCCAAAGCGAACGATCACCGTTCGGCTAACAAGCGATTAACCGCCGATGTAGTAAAGCTTTTCTGGCGAGTCAACGGTAGCGATCTCGAAAAAGCCGAGGCCGTGGGTAATGCAGAGTTGTTTGTCGACCCGGTTATTCAGAACGAGAACGCTGATCGCAAAACGTTGACTGCGCCACGTTTCGACTGCGAGTTTTTTGAAACCGGTAATCTTGCCCGTCTGTTCACTGCGACTGGTGGCTCAAAGGCAGTGGTTGAACCTGTCATCGCCAATGATCGTCGAGGTACTCGAACGCTTACCTCAGATAAGATGGTCTCCAGCTTTGTTAAAGAGACACAGGACGTCGAGCGTTTCGATGCTCAAGGGAACTCAAAGTTCACTGAGAACGACCGCAACGGTGTAGCAGCAGCAATCACCTATACGATGGGTGATCAAACGATTCGCTTACGTGGTGGTGAACCAACCGTGTGGGATTCGCGTGGCCGGACGAAAGCAGTGGAGCTCGACAGCGATCTTCGAAGTAAGATCTCTTACAGTCGAGGAAAAACTGCGACGACGTACTACAGCCAGGAACAGACCAACGGTGCAACGCCCTTCACCAGAACAAAAAGCCCCGTTTACATCAGCAGCGAGCGCGGCGAGTTTCATCACGATCGTGGGGTTGCCATTTACACCGGTAACGCGCGTGCCTGGCAAGACGACAACTTTGTTCGTGCCGAGAAACTGACGATCTATGTGAACGAGAAGAAGATGGAAGGTCAAGGTCGCGTGCAGAGTGGGCTTTACAATGCACGGCGAAAGTCGCAAGGTGCTAACGAGAACGTGCCGGTCTTTGCGACCTCCGATTCAATGTATTACTCCGATCCGAATCGCGTGCTTCACTATGAAGGCAATGTGGATATTCGCCAGGGGACCGACCGCATCACCAGCGGTCTTGCGGACGTGTATCTTGCGAAAGAGTCGAGTGAGATGGAAAAGACGGTGGCGCAACGCAGCGTGGTCCTGACGCAACCCAACAGAAAGGGAACCGGCGATTGGGTGCAGTACACGACTGCCGATGAAATTGCTGTCCTGCGTGGCGATCCGGCGCGGGTCGAAGACGCCGAACAGGGGAATACAGAAGCAAGTAGATTGACCGTCCATATGCGCGAAGGTAAAGTCACTGCTGACGATTCTCGAGGCCCGAAGTCTCCAGGGCGCGTTCGCTCGGTCCACAAAGTCAGGAGACAGTGAAACGATCTGCATGGGTACCCAAGCCGAAGAGTTGGAAATTTCAGCAAGCGGAATCAAACCGACCGCGCCCCGTGTGCTCACGCCTTCACCCAGGAACACTCCTTCCGCAACGGCGCTTACCGCCTCAAATCTGCAGAAGACATACGGGAAACGACGGGTTGTTGATGGTGTTAGTTTGCACGTAGAGAAAGGTGAGGTTGTCGGTCTGCTGGGAGCCAACGGCGCCGGAAAAACTACTACCTTCTACATGATCGTCGGACTTGAGCAACCCGATTCCGGTACAGTTCAGTTGGGCGATCGTGATCTTACAAAGTTGCCGATGTATTTAAGGGCGCGTTTGGGACTTGGATATCTGCCGCAAGAGCCTTCCGTTTTTCGGAAAATGACAGCGGCCCAAAACATTCTGGCTGTACTCGAGACGATGGGCCTACGACGACGGGAAAGACTAAAACGGATCGAAGAGCTGCTGGAAGAGTTCGGTATTGCACATGTAAGAAACACTCGTGGGGATTCGTTATCTGGTGGTGAAAGGCGACGTACCGAGATCGCGCGGGCGATCGCCACTGAACCACAATACATATTGCTTGACGAACCTTTCGCGGGTATTGATCCCAAGGCCGTAGACGACATACAAAATGTAATACTTTATTTACGCAATCGTGGTATAGGAATTCTGATCACTGACCACAATGTTCGTGAGACGCTCGGTGTAACCGACCGAGCATACATAATGGCAGAGGGTCGCATCTTCCGTTCGGGCGTGCCGAGCGAGTTGACTGAGGACCCGGAAGTTCGCAGACTCTACCTCGGTGAGAAATTCCGCATGTGAGAAGCCAAACAGCGCAAATCCGCTTTGATCGGTTATAATCCCCCTGCCGGAACAGGCGCAAAATTAATCACAAAGTTAAGTTAACTCTGAGTAATGTCTCTAAAACTCACTACCAGCCTATCCCAACGTCTCGTCCTGACGCCCCAATTGCGCCAGCGCATCGAGATGTTGCAGATGACTACGTTGGAGCTCACAGACCTTATTCAACAACAGCTTCTCGAGAACCCGGTACTTGAAGAAGTCGCCACTCAAGAAGAAGCGCGAGAGCTTGCAGAAAAGATTTTGGATCACCTCGCGAGTGCCGATCCCGGTGCGTCAGATCAGTCTCAAGTTGAACCACACGAAGCCGAACTCGGTAGTCCCTCATCCAACGGTTCAGGAGATTCGGAAGGACTAACAGCTACCTATCAGGATGCCGAAGGTGAAGCCGGCGAAGGTCATTTAAGTGATCCGAGTGAAGATTCAACCGGTGACGATATCGTCGGAGAAGATGCCTCGCGCGACCCCTTTGAGGAGATCGATTTTGGACGCGAGTTTCAGGACTATCTCGATCCTGGCTATAAGACTCAGGAAGTCGAATATAAGGAAGACGCGCCGACCTTTGAACAGTTTCTTACGCGCCCACCCTCGCTGGCAGATCACCTCGAATGGCAATTGCACTTAAGCCCGCTCGAGGCGGACGTTTGTGACGCCGCGATAGCCGTGATCGGAAATCTCGATGCGGACGGTCGTCTAAACGCCAGTAATGAAGAGATTGCCGCAATGGGCGATTGGACTGAAGAGGTCGTCGAGCAGGCTAGACAAGCGTTGATGCGACTTGATCCGGTTGGTTGTGGCGCGCGCGATGTACGCGAATGTTTGCTGGTCCAGTTGGAGGTTCGCGGTGAAACAGATCGACTCGCCGCAAAACTGATCAGCGAGCATCTGGCCGATTTGCAGCAGCACAAGTTGCCGCATCTGTCGAAACAGATTTCGGTTGATGTAGATAAGCTCCTCGAAGAACTCCAGTTCATTCGAACCCTGGATCCGTATCCCGGTCGCCGCTATTCGTCTGATGAACCGATCCTGATCACTCCCGAGATCTATATTGAGAAGCTCGATGAAGACGATGAAGACTACGTGATCTATTTCGCTGATGACGGTAGCCCGAGATTGAGGATCAGCCAGCAGTATCAGCAGATGTTGAGCCAGGGCGGTGTGAATAATGAGACCAAGAGCTTCATCCGCGAGAAGATGCGCTCAGCGGTTGATCTGCTGCGCAATATAGAGCACCGGCGCCAGACGATCTACAAAGTGGTCGAGTCGATTGTTAACCGGCAGAGGGATTTTCTCGATCATGGCGTGCAGCACATCAAGCCGATGATGTTGAAAGACATTGCCGAAGATATCGGCATGCATCTTTCAACAGTTTCGCGAGTCGTCAATCGTAAATATGCGCAGACCCCCCAGGGAGTGATCGAACTGCGCCGCTTCTTCACCGAAGGAATGATGAATGAAGATGGTGAAGAGATATCAACCCGAATTATTAAGCTCAAGATCAAGAAGCTGATCGAAGAAGAAGACTCGCACAACCCGATCACGGATGATCAGGTTGTGAAGATCCTGGCAAAGGATGGAATCAAGTTATCGCGCCGCACGGTCGCCAAGTATCGTGACCAGATGCACATCCCGGGATCGCGTGAGCGTCGCGCTGTTGTTTAATGCCCCTCGGTCCAGCGACGCAACCAAGAATTTCGCTAACAAGTTTTTCAAAACTGACCAGATGCCAGCTGGCTACGCTGGTGGTCTGTGCTGTTCCAATTTTCTAGGAGGGAAGCGGACCACATGAGATTTGAGTACACGGGTCGTCACGTCGTGGTATCTCCGGCTATTCGTAGACATGTTGAAACTCATTTCAAAAAACTCGAGCACATCTTCAACGATTCCACCGCCGCGACGCACGTAGTGATAGATGTAGAGAAGAACCGTCATATCGGTGAGGTCATTGTCTACTGGCGCGATTACACGCTAACTGCGAAAGAAACCAATGCTGACATGTACATGGCGTTATCGCGGGCCATTGCAAAGATTGAGAAACAAGCGGTCAAACTTAAAAAGAAGATTATCGACCGTAAACAGGGAGGGAAGTCTGCCGGACGAATCGCTCCACATCCCGACGGGCAACTTGAAGCAACACCTCAACCTCCGCGAATAATCCCTGCTCGTCGTTATTCCATCAAACCCATGACTCCGGAAGAAGCTGCGCTGCGGATCTCTTCCGAATCTGATCAATTCGTAGTTTTTCGTGACGCCGAGACGGAACGCGTGGGAGTTTTGTACAAACGCAAAGACGGAAACTACGGCTTGATTGAACTCTAGGCTCGATTCCTCAAAAGGAGCTGGACGATGTTGAAGAAGCTATCGCTCTTCTTGGTGGTTTGCGTATTTTCGGTAACTGCGATCGGTTTCGCGCCCGAAATTTATTCAGTTGATGCGGCACACTCGAACGTGGGGTTTTCAATTCCAATCCTGAACGGGTTGTCACAGGTGCGCGGCAAGTTCACGGATTTCAAGATCGATGTCGAGTATGACGAAGCGGACATCACGAAATCGAAGGTGAAGGCGGTAATAAAGGCCACGAGTATCGACACGGGAATTGAACGGCGGGATGCTCACCTGCGCACTCCGGACTTTTTTGAAGTTGAGAAGTATCCGGATATCACTTTCGAGAGCACACGCATTGAGAAGAAGGGGAAAGATTTTGTCGCCCACGGGACCTTCTCGATGCATGGAGTAGTGAAAGAGATTGCAATTCCGTTCAAGGCCAACGGTCATTTTGTGAGTGAGGAGAACAAACAAAAGATGCTCGGTTTCACGGGAACGATGGATCTGAACCGGCGGGATTATGGAATCAACTACCAAAACCGTTCCAACCCGACGTTTATTGGTGACATGGTCCATATAGAGTTGTTCGTGCTCCTGCGACCACCACGGCCCGCGCAATAGCTTTGAAGCGTGCTATCAAGCGCATCGTCAATTGCCGATTGCCGATTTGTACTCAATTGACCATTAGCATGTTCTCGGCGAGTGACTTGCGACATTCGAGTACGATGGCATAGAAATAGGCAGACCACTCTACGGCAATCGGCAATCGGCAATCGGCAATCGAAAATAAACCATCTCGGATGCCTTCCAAGAAGAAAAAAGCATTACCCCCAACCGCACACGTTACTCCCGACATCGTCATCATCACTGGCTTGAGCGGCTCAGGCATGTCGGCCGCAACGAACGCATTTGAAGACCTGGGTTATTTCTGTGTCGACAACCTTCCGCTAACGATGTTGCCGACTTTTGCGCGTCTGGTAACCGGGGGTCAGGACGAAGGCGGTATCCCGCGTGCCGCCCTCGTAATCAATATTCGTGAAGGCGGTTTCCTTTCCGAGTTCAAACCACGGTTGGAAAAGCTTCGGCAAAGCGGTTTGAATATCTTTGTTCTCTTCCTCCAGGCCTCAGATAAAGTTCTGCAACATCGATTCAGCGAAACGCGTCGCCCGCATCCGGCAGATAAAGGGCAGGGATTGCTCCAGGCAATTCGTTCTGAGCGCGCGCAGATGGCCCGCATACGTAATCTGTCGGACCAGATCATCGACACCTCTGACCATACCGTACACACTCTCCGCAATTTGCTGCTTGAGCGTTTCAGTCCTGATCGCAAGGGCACGGCCATGCGTGTGCAGGTGCTGAGCTTCGGGCACAAGTACGGGAATCCGGGTGATCTGGAACTGCTTTTTGATGTTCGTCATCTTCCCAATCCTCACTTCATTCCGGAGTTAAGACGACTGTCAGGACATGACCCACGGGTAGTTAAGTATTTGAAGGGCCAACCCGAAGTGGGAGAAACTCTCACACGCTTTAGCGAGTTGCTCGACTATCTGCTGCCGCTATACAAGCGCGAAGGGAAGTCATATGTAACGGTGGGCATTGGTTGCACAGGCGGCCGCCATCGATCGGTTATGGTAGCCAATGAGCTGACCAAGAAGCTGAAGCGCGCGGGATTTGATGCCAAGGTAACTCATCGTGACGTTCGCAAGGCAAACGTTCACCGTTAGGAACAGGAGCAAGCATGAGTGCCAACCCCCAACAACCCTTGCCTGAAGGCACGCGAAGAATTGCCGGCGTGATTGTCACTCATGGACATCTCGCTGGTGAGTTGTTAGCCGCCGCTGAAATGATTATTGGACCAATATCTTTTGTTACTGCAGTCTCGATCGGATGGCACGACGACGTTGACGCCGCACGGGATGAAGTACAACGTGCGATAACACGTGTTTCGGAGAAGGCAGGCGTTTTGTTGTTGACCGATATGTTCGGCGGCACTCCGACTAACATCGCGTCGATGTTTCTGGAGGAAGGTAAAGTGGAAGTTGTGACCGGTGTTAACCTTCCCATGGTTATCAAACTCGCCAGCCAGTCAGGCACTGAAACTCTCAGCGAGATCGCAGAACGCGTGCGTGATATGGGTCGCCAGGGCATCTATTTGGCAGGAGATCTGTTGGCCCCTCCCGGCAAAGGAGGTCGCACCGATGGTTGAGCGCATCCTGATTGTCAAATCTCAGTTGGGATTACACGCCCGTGCGGCGGCGAAGCTGGTGCGGCTGGCGAGTCAGTTTCAGAGTCGCTTGAGTCTGGAACGTATGGATCGAACTGCCACCGCAGACGCGAAATCGATTCTTAGCGTGTTGATGTTGGCTGCGAGCCGCGGCACCGAGTTGCGGGCAATCGCAGAAGGCCACGATGAAATGGAAGCAATAGTTGCTCTAGATGGTCTGTTCGACGCTGGCTTTGGTGAAAACGACCACGGTGCCACGAGCTAAATGCGAGAGAATCGCGAAATTCGATATACGGGAGTCGGCGTTTCCGAAGGCGTCGTGGTAGGTCGTGTGCTTCGCGTTCACGACGAGACGCGCTACGTCTATCGAACTCGTATTGATCCCGACGAAATGGATCGAGAGCTGCGTCGTTTTCGCGCCGCTGTTCGCTTAGCCAAGCGTCAGTTGTTGTCGATCAAGGAGCGCGCGGAACAGGAGCTGGGTAAAGATCACGCCTACATCTTTGATGCGCATCTGTTGATGCTTGAAGATCAGAAGCTGATCAGTGATGTCGAGCATTACATTAGCGAAGAGCGATCGAACGCGGAGTGGGCCCTGAAAGTTGTTTGTGACCGATTGCTCGCCGTCTATTCTGAAATCAAAGATGATTATCTGCGTGAACGCGGATCCGATATCGAGGATGTGGTTAAGCGTTTGTTAGTGGCATTAAGTGGCGAACAACCAGCACATCGAAATCTATCTCAGGATGCCGTCATCGTTTCACAGGATCTGCTTCCTTCTGCCGTGGCCGAGCTTGATCTCGACTACGCTCGCGCCGTGGTGACCGACACCGGCGGCTGGACATCTCACATGGCCATCGTCGCGCGCGGTCTGGGCATCCCTGCCGTCGTCGGTTTGCGTGATTTCTACTGGCGCGCGCGCACTGGTGACACGATTATTGTCGATTCAGATCGTAGTCAGGTAATTCTGCACCCTGGTCCAGACACGTTGGAAAAGTATCGTCCTCTGACTGGTGTTGTTGCTGAGCGTCCTGCAGTTCCAATCTCGTCGGGTGATGGTGGCCTGATCAAAACTCTAGATGGCGTTGAAGTGACGCTACGAGCGAACGTCGAATTGCCGGCCGAGTATGCTGGAGTGAAAGACTATGGCGCGCATGGCATCGGACTCTACCGTTCAGAGTTTCTGCTTTCGCGCCGCGGATTGTTGGTTTCAGAAGAGCAGCAGTACAAGGTTTACTCGGAGGTAGCGAAACTCGCCGGCGAACACGGCGCCATCATCAGACTGTTTGATCTCGGGGCCGAAAAGCAGCACGACGCGCAGCAGGACGCAGAACGGAACCCGGCGCTAGGGTTGCGGGCCATCCGCTTTGGATTGGCGCACGATCAGATCATGCGTACTCAACTGCGCGCGATACTTCGCGCTGCCGCGGTGGGAAAACTTGATATCGTGCTGCCGATGATTGCAGATGTCGCGGATATCGCTCGCGCAGTGAAGATCCTGGACGAAGAGAGGTTGAAACTTGATGCGGAAATTGTTCAGCAGGGTAAGGTTCAAGTTGGCGCAATGATCGAAATCCCGTCAGCCGTTCTGACTGCACATAAGATTGCCGCAAGAGTCGCCTTCTTTGAACTGGGAACAAACGATCTGATCCAATACACATTGGCTGTGGATCGCGGTAACGAGGATGTTGCTGACTGGTTTCGCACCTTGCACCCCGCAGTCCTCTATAGCATCAAGCACAGCATCGATGCGGCAAAGTCAGCCGGAATTCCGGTGATCGTTTGCGGTGAGATGGCCTCGACTCCCGCGTACGCAGTGTTGTTGATCGGGCTCGGCGCCGTCGATTTGAGTATGACGCCCCCTTTGCTGCCGCGGGTCCGGCTGGTTCTCTCAAGGATCGATTCGGGCAAAGCTCGAGAGATTGCTAACGAATGTCTTGAGTGTGCGACTGCCGATCAGGTCGAGAACCTGGTTCGCCAACGCTTTCTGACCGAATGGCCCGATCTGTTCTCGTCTGAGAACCTGCCCACCGAAAACGATTCAGCGTGATCTAGGTCAAAGCTGCGCGACAATGGGCCATCCGCGGTAAATCAATTGGCCGCCACGCGGCAGAGCAAAGTCCTTAATCACACGACGCGGAAAACTAAATGAGCGCTCCTTCGATGCGACTGGTCCATGCTCTGTTGGGAAAGTCGATTGCCGAAACGATCCTTCTAGGGGGACTGGCAATCTCGTTCTTCTTCGTCGCGTTCCCACCACACTTCAGAGGTTGGGGTGAAGCCACTCCGCAGGGAATTGCCGGGTGGGCCATCAACAGCTCGGCGCCGGGACAACGTGTCCAGGTCCAACTCTTCATTGATGACAGGTTTGTTTCGAGTGCAGTCGCAAACACCTACCGGCCTGATGTGCGCGAGGCAGGCTGGGCACCGGACGACTGGCATGGCTATTCGTTTGTACTTCCTTCATTGCCGGCAGGCCCTCACATAGCTCGCATCTACGCACTTCATGAGAGTGGCGGTGGCGCACGGCAGACACTGCTACTGCTTGGCGATCCAATTCACTTTGTAACTGATCAGTCAGGTGCCATCTCCGCAAGCAAATAGACGACGAATGATCTCAACGACCTCGAATCCTGATCGCAATATTGTTCTGTGGGAGATCGTGTCGGTCTTAATTTCATGCCTGATCGCTCAATGGACCATTCACACGTTCGCTGGGCAATTCAAATGGGTTGGCGCGGTTCCGATCGTGCTCGCAATAGGGTTGATGCTCTTCTCACATTGGGAGCGTGGTGAGAACTTGAAAGATTTGGGCTTTCGTTTCGATAACTTTCTTCCGGCGTTGCGTCTCTTGTTACTGCCGACGGCGATAGCGATTGTCTTAGTGATTTTAGGCAGTTGGTGGTGGAGTGAATCGGGCTTTTCGTTACGACAACCTGGATGGCGGTTCTTTTTGGTCCCATTGTGGGCGCTAGTTCAACAGTATGGGCTTCAAGGTTTTATCAATCGCCGGGCACAGCTGGCCGTCGGACCAGGCTTAAAAAGCGCATCGATCGTCGGCCTGGCTTTTTGTATCTTGCATCTCCCCAGTCTTCTGTTGGGAGTGTTGGCACTGATTGGTGGTTTCGTTTGGGGGAAGGTGTACCAAAGGGAACCAAACATCTTTGCGGTGGCTTTATCCCACACCCTGGTTTCCATGGCTTTGTCGCTCTCGATTCCCAAGGACTACGCGAACGAATTGCGCATTGGCTTCAAGTACTTTGGAATGCTGATCTAACACTAATCGCGAGCACTAATCGCGAGTAAAACCTGACTACCGCTGTACTGTACGTGTTGAACACAGATTGGTATACTTCAGGTGCCTTGCATGGAAACAGGTTGGGCGGTTGCTGCTGATTTCGAGCGATTCGTATGAATTGCGTGGGATCAGGAGAGGAAAGTCCGAACACTACAGGGCAGCGAGCCCGCTAACGGCGGGGCACCCTTTTGGGGTGACGACAAGTGCAACAGAAAACAGACCAGCCAACTGCGTAATAACAGAAGGTGATGGGTGAAATGGTGCGGCCCGAAAGGGCTTAATGTAAGAGCGCACCGGCACGGGTGGTGACACGCGTGGCCAGGCAAACTCCTCGCAGTGCAAGACCAAATAGGGAGGCGTCAACAAGGGCTGCCCGCCCAAAGCAGTTTACCTGCTACGACCTCCGGGTAGGTCGCTCGATCCAATTGGCAACAGTTGGACTAGATGAATGATCGCTACTCCGGATTCTTCCGGAGCACAGAATTCGGCTTATAGACCTGTTCTCCAAAGCACGGCGTTTAGAATAATAACTAGAGGGTCAGACTCAAGCTCTTTTGAATCTCAAATTCCAGAGTTGAGATTACACAGTTAAGGAGTGGCCGCGGAAGATGGCAAATCGAAAAGGAGTTTTCATTGGCGCATACGTACCAAACCATTTGAAGGAATCGTTGCGACGGCGAGCCGCGGCAGAACACCGAACCCTCTCACAAGAGATCACGCGGATTCTTGAAGAGGCTGTGCACGGCAAGGGTCTCCCCCCCGGAAGTATCGACCGTCGCAATCGTGATTCTACTCCGCGTCGGAGGTCTACTGACCCCGCACCGCGACGGCGCACGAACGATGTCCCTTACATCCCCTCTGGCAAAAGCGGCGAAGACAAAGGGTAGATTGTTTACCCAAAATCCTGAGGGAAGCTTACTTGAAATACATACTCATTGGGGCCGTCGTACTTCTAATCTCCTTCTTTGTCTATCGAAAACTACGTCCTTACATTCAACTGATTCGGAAACTCATCAAAGTCGCTAGCGGTGTTCTCGATCAATCTTCGCCTTCATCTACGCAGGAAAAGATCGTCTCTAAAAACAAACTGGTTCGTTGTACGGCTTGCGGTAGCTGGATACCCCAGGTCAGATCGATTGCCGTTGGGCCTTCGTTCTATTGTTCGACGGATTGTGTAGAGAAGATTTCTGAGCGAGAAAATCGACGAGCTGCGAGTTAGTTCTAATCCTTCTCAACTTGTTCCCACCGACTTTGCTGCCTCCTCAGGTAGCAGGTTACCCGCGTCGTGAATCGCCCTTTCTGTGTTGGTGAAGTAGAGGATCGCTGTGCCTACAATGAACAGCACGATTACCGACAGCAATGCCTGACGATATGAGTTGGTTGCCGCGACGACTACGGCAAAAAGGAACGGACCAATCCAGGAAGTTCCTCGTTCGGACACTTCATAAAGTCCAAAGAACGAAGCCTCTCGACCCTTTGGGATCATCTGCGAGAACAGCGATCTCGAAAGCGCTTGTGAACCTCCCAAAACGATGGCGATCACAGCAGCCATGAACCACGCGTGCGTCGTGGTTTGGAGGAACCGGTATCCATAGATCACAACGCCCGACCATAACAACAACGATACCAGAATCGCATTCTTGGTTTTGATGGCGTACGCGAGGCGCTCGAAGATCAAAGCACCGAAAATTGCCACGAATTGGACAAACAAAAAGATACCAAGGAGAAACGACTGGTTGGTTTCCAGTCCCCGCGCTTTGAATAACTCCTGGGCCATGAATACAGATGCCAGGCTGATCACGGTCTGTATTCCGTCGTTAAAGAACAGGTAAGCGATCAAATATCTCAGCGTATGCCTCAACCGCGCGAGTTCGCGGAAGGTCCGGCCCAGTTCCTCGAAACCAATGGTCAGGTAACTCTTGCCACGTGGAAGATGTTTTTGGGGGGCGCGACTGCGCAGGTTTGCAAAGGCAATCAATGCGAAACTGCCCCACCAGATTCCTGCCGACAGCAACGAAATGCGCACCGCCATAGCTGTGCTGAGGCCTAACCGATCTGCATAGTTCACCAGCAGAAAGTTTCCTGCCAACAAAAGCCCGCCGCCCAGATAGCCGTAAGCAAACCCGCGACTCGAAACCTTGTCTCGCTGATCTTCCGTGGTGATCTCATTCAGGAACGCATTGTAGAAAACGACCGCGGCGCCAAAACTGAGGTTGGCAATTATGAAGAGAAGCCCGCCGAGCCAATACACCTCTCGTGTAATAAAAAACATGAGACATGTCGCTGTCACCCCCGTATAACAAAAGAGCGCCATCAGCTTCTTCTTCAAGTGAGTGTAATCGGCAATGGAACCAAGTATGGGCAAGAGGAGCACTTGAAGTAAGACTGCGATCACAATGCACATCGGGAAGAAGGACTTTGCGGTAATCGTATAAAAACCAAAGTTGACAATGACGCCATTTTCGCCGACAGCCTGCTGAGTTACTTCTGTCAGGTATGGACCATAAAGCGCGCCGACTATGGTTGTGGAGAAGGCGGAATTGGCCCAGTCGTACATCTTCCAGGCGAATACTTCTCGTGGGTTGTTCTTCTCAAAACCAGAATTCGATTGGTCAGGTGAAGGGAGTGGTTCGGCTGAAGTCATGGGTTAGGCCGTAGTTCTCGCGAGCAAAGTATCCACTATGACGGGAGTTATGTCCGCAAGGTTCTTGATCCTGCTGGCAATGAGATCGCGATTCCGTCCCCAGACGATTGTTGGCACGTCGTTCAGCGTGTGGTTACGCGTGGAAAGGTCTTCAATATTTCCGTGGTCGCTAGTAAGTATCACCGTGGTCTGGCTGAGATCGAGACGACCCAACAACTCGCGAATTAACTCGGCCAGGTTCGCGAGCACCGTTTTAGCAGCATTAAAATCCTGTGCATGCCCGACTTTGTCAGTGATGAAGTACTCATAAAGCGTGAAACGATGACTACTGACAATCGAAGCGAGAATACTGGCGGCAGCAGGGGGACTGCGAGGTTCGATCTCCACACCTTTGCTGATCAAAAACTGATTACTGAAGTCCTGGTAGACCGCGCGATTCGCCTTCAAGTCGTTAAGGTCATGGAAAAACATGCCGGCGGCTTCAACTGCTGCGGTTGTTGCAGAAACCCAGCGGGGGCGTTCCACAAAGAAACTATCGCGGTAAGCATTCGCAAAAGTGAGCTGATTGATTCCGGCCTTCTTTAGTTGGAGGAAGATCGAATGCTCGCGAATGATCTCTCG
>DATBMP010000176.1:0-4591 GCA_036554845.1 Pyrinomonadaceae bacterium | reverse complement strand
AAACAAACTTTTCCAAAAAACGTCGTTAAAGAGATCCACAACAGCAAGATCCTTGGTCTGCGTGCCGGCAGCACGGCGCACCGTTTCATTGGCATTTGGGTTGTCGTAGTTGAAGGGCGCGTCTTCGTGCGGTCCTGGAGTTTGAAACAGCGAAGTTGGTACAGGACGTTTTTAGAAGACCCGACGGGGAGGATAAACTTGAATGGTCGAGAGTTTGCCATACGAGCGATACAAACTCGTAGCGAACGCCTGAAGGACGCAGTCACCGAAGCTTATCGAGCAAAATACAGTACACCCGGTTCACTTGCTTATGTGAGTGATATGTCGAAAGGACCATCGCGCGAAAGCACGACAGAACTCGTACCGGTGCAGATAAAGAAGGCGCATAGGTCAGCACGGCCGCGGAAGACATCAACCTAATCCATGTCAAACGTTGAATCATTCATCTTTGCTGACTCAGCACTCGCACGGCGACTGGAACGAGCCGAAGCACGGGGCAACGCCGACTTTGTCGAGGCTCGTGCGCGGGCCTTTCCCGAAATCGGCGCCGAGTGGTTAGAAGTCGCCGGCGCATACGCCATGTTCGATGGTCCAAAGTCGCCTCTAACTCAATCTTTTGGTCTGGGACTTTTTGAAGAGGTGACGGAAGCTCATCTCGAAAAGCTCGAATCCTTCTTCACTGAACGTGGAGCGCAGGTCTTTCATGAAGTCAGTCCGTTGGCGGAACCAGCATTGCCGGGTCTACTTAATAAACGACACTATCGGCCAATCGAGTTCACCACCGTACTGTTTCGTTCGATCCAACGCGGTGTCAGCTTTGCCGAAGTGCGAAATCCTGATATTCGGGTGCGTCGAGCGACCGGGGAAGAATTGGATGTTTGGGCCCGTACGGCGGCGCGCGGGTGGGGCGAGTTTCCGGAACTTGAAGAGTTCATTTTGGGTTTGTCTAAACTAAATGCCAGCAAGACTGACGGCCTTTCATTCCTGGCGGAGTTGCATGGACAGCCTATCGCGAGTGGCTCGATGAGTATTTGTGAGGGCGTCGCACTGCTCGCCGGTGCTAGCACGGTTCCCGAAGCCCGCAAACAGGGGGCGCAGTTGGCGTTGCTCGACAGTCGGTTAAGCTATGCTGCTGAGAACGGGTGCGATCTCGCAATGATGTGCACACTTCCCGGCACAGCTTCTCAGCGTAACGCAGAGAGACAAGGTTTTCGTATCGCCTATACGCGAATTAAATGGCAGTTGGTGAATGAGTAAGGGTGGAAAAGGAGAGAACATGAAACGTAAAGCAACAGCAGTCTGGCGTGGTGGTCTAAAAGATGGAAAAGGTGTCATCTCAACCGATAGCGGAGTTCTGTCTGAGACGCAGTATTCGTTCAGCACAAGATTTGAGGACGGTATCGGCACCAATCCCGAGGAGTTGATCGCTGCCGCGCACGCGGGGTGTTTCTCGATGGCCCTATCGGGTCAGTTGGGCCAGGCCGGTCTGACGGCCGACAGCATTGACACGACCGCAAGCGTAACGCTCGAGAAGGGTGATTCGGGATTTGCCATCACTGCGGTACATCTCGAGGTGAAAGCACGAGTTCCCGGCGCTACTCAGGAAGCATTCAATACAGCAGCAAACAATGCTAAGAGTGGCTGTCCAGTATCAAAGGTTCTGAACGCCAATATTACGATGAATGCAAGGTTAGAGAGTTCGTAATTCCGATTTTCACAAATGACCTCTCACCGGTTTCAATCTGTCGCGCGAAAGCTGGCGCCATTGATGGTGGTGATGGCGGCGACGTGCCATGTCTCAGCACAAAGCGGCGATTCGAGTTCACCGTTAACGATCGAACAAGGAACGCTCGAGGAGATTAAGACGAAGCGGCGCGCTCGAATTCTGGTAATTCGACCCAGAGTGGTTGATGCCACAGATGCGGCAAGACAGGTTGCGGAAGCAGTCCATGCTGGCATGGTTACTGACCGGCGTCAGCGACGTGCCTACAACACCATCGCGAGTGCGCTCAACAGCTACATTCGGAAACATGGAAAGATCGAGAGTGGAGATCCGGAAACCGCTGAGTACGTAGTCGTCTTTAACATGGTTCGTACTCAGCGGATTCTTGGCTGGCCCTATGCGTCGGGAGAACTGTTTGTGGTCTCGCATCGTGCGGGTGTGGTTCGCGTGCTCTGGCGCACTGACAAAGAGATGATCGCCGACGATGCGGTCAAGAAGCTGATTGCAGCTTTGAAGGTTGTGCACGGGGTGAAGTGAATCTTTCTCCACGTCTTCTAACTTTGGCGCGAGCTATGCGACAGTTGTTGCCTACTCCCCTCACCTCTATACTCTGCCCAACCCCCAGAAGTTGATCACCAGAACACAATCCAGGAAAGAGCAAAACGAAAGTGTCTATAGCCATAACTACACGCCGGCCTTTGGTTGTTTTGTCGCTCCTATGGCTCATCCTGGGCCATGCGAATGCGGCTGAACGCTGGTCCACAAAACTCGACGGCGTCATCACCTTCTACTTTCCTACTGAACTGGGTCTGGTCGTCGTCGGAACCGAACGATCGCTCTATTCCGTTGACGGTGAGACTGGAGAGGTGATGTGGCGCCGCAAGAATGTGCGCCTTGATGAAACCGACGTTGCTCCGGTACCTGGCAGCGATCTGATACTTGTGACCTTCGAGTCCGGCAACAAGACTCGGGTCGAGGCGATTGATCTGTTGAATGGCGATTCTCTCTGGCGCAGCGAAAAGGCTCGTGGCGCTGTGATGCAGATGGCGCTCGACCCGAACTCGGGTTTGCTTGCCGCAGTATTTGTACAGAAGGCGCGGGGAAAACCACGACAAGGTTTCAAACGCAAACCGGTGGTCCACGTCTTCGACATTAGAAATGGAAACGAATTATGGGAGCGTGAGGTTGAGAACGAGATTGAGATGATGCCGGCGGAGTGGGGTACCGATGACGACGTCGCCTACACACTCGACAACTACCGGCCACCTGTGTTCCTCGATAACCGACTTTACCTGTTTTACGAAGGACTCACCTCACAAGACGCGAACACAGGAAAGGATCGTCGCAGTGAGAAGTTTCGCGTCAATGAAGACGGTTTGGTTCTGACCGAAGCGGATCCGGTCGCGGACGAACGCTACATCTATGTTTCCGGTCGCGGCAAGGTGCGTGCGATTTCGCGTACAACCAGCGAGGAGGTTTGGGAAGCCAAAGACCTCGGGTCGGTTCCGGAGATGATCCTGACGCGATCCGTTCTCTACGCGCGCACCGGGGGACAGTTTTCTCGCTTGAGTGATGGTGACGTCGTTGGGCGTGGCCCATATGGAGTCAGTGCCATCGACGTTAATACCGGCAAGACGATCTGGCGGTATAAAGGCGCTGACAAAGGCATCACAAACTTTTTGCTCCCCGATGACGAGACGGTAGTGGTTGCCGACCGCGACGATCTGGTGGTGCTCAACGCCGCGACAGGAAAACGGCGGAACAACTTCGAGCACGATATAGAAGCGGCAGCGTTTATGTTACTCAACGAGCGCGGTGAGGTGGTGGTTGGCGGGAAGAATGAACTAGCGGCGTTTGATCTTCGCAGTGGAAGAAATTCGTGGCGTGCGCGTCATAACCCACCGGGCCGCGGATTACTAAGAACCGTTGCGGCAGTTGCTGCACGGGCAACGGCGCTTTACTTTCGGTATGGTAGTGCTGCGACCACTGCGTTTCGAGGGGTACAAATCTTTAATTCAGTAAGTTCATTGCGTTGGTCGGGATTGGCGGCAAGGCATGCACTGCCGAGTTTGACTTCGCTCGCTTCGAATCATGCACGTGATTATGCCCGCAACCGCATCTCGAGCTTTGGCGTACTTTCGCGAGTACCGCGGTCTCGCGTTATTAGTGGACCACAGGTATCACGACCGTCAATTGATGTTGAAGAGCGATTGCTGGATCGGCTCGATCCCGCGCATCAACTCGATCGGCTTTCGCGCTTCCTTTTAAGGACACGACGGCTCGCGTCGGTGCGCGGTGACTGGATGTACTTCTACACAAACGTGAATGGCGGCAATGGATTGGTGGGCGTCAACGTGAATACTGGTGTTGATGAACGTTCGATACGAATGCCGGCTCCGGATGATCGATTCGTGAGCGATGAAGCAGCTGGGTTGTTGTACACCTCGCGTGACAATCGAGTCGTTGCGTATTCGCTTACCGATCGTAGATAGCGTAAAGGGGTCAGCGGTCAGAGGTCGATGGTCAGTGGTCACTTATCAGAGGTCGATGGGCAGTGGTCACTTATCAGAGGTCGATGGGCAGTTGTCAGTGGTCAGTTGCCAAAGATATCAGGTTGGGAAGGGTGGTTTACCCCCGCCGGTTTGAATGCATGATCTTAACCACTTAAGGTGCGGCGCCAAAACTTTCTCGGCTTACCGCATCCAAGCCAGCGGGGGTAAACCACCCTGCACTGCACCCTTGACTGACACAAAAAGTTAAGCATAGTCCCTTATGGGAGGAAAGGCTTAACAATGTCAGAGAACCTACCTAGCAAACGACGCAGCTACACGCGGGAATTCAAACTCAAAGTGTTGCGCGAGATAGATG
>DATBMP010000120.1:0-14686 GCA_036554845.1 Pyrinomonadaceae bacterium | reverse complement strand
TGCCACCTTTAGACTTGAGGCGGTGCCAGCGACGGAAATAATCCGCTCCGTGATACACATCCAGATACCAACTGAAGTCTACCGAGATCACGCGACCAATCGCTCCCGACATCAGAATCTCTTTATATTTCTGATGCTTCGGAGCATAGCGATAGTTGAAAGTCACGACGATATCTCTCTTGTTTCGCTGCTCGGCATCGAGCACCTCTTGGCACTGCTTTTCGTCAACGACCATCGGTTTTTCAGTGATCACGTCGATCCCGCGATCAAGTGCTCGGGCGATGTAGTTGCTGTGAAATCCATCCACTGTAGTGACCATCAGCAGATCCGGTTTGGCTTCATTACACATCTGATCAAAGTTCGTGAAAGTCGGACAGGTTGCTCCTATCAACTTTTTCGCTACGGCAGCACGTTTTGGATTGATGTCACACAGTCCAACAACTTCAAGAACATCAGAGTAATTTTGGACCAGCGGCGCACCCCACATACCTATCGAACGATCTCCAGTTCCGACGATTGCGTAACGACGTTTCGCGGGAGCGGAGACACGAGCGAGCGTGGTGTCAGTCAGAACCACAGAGGCAACGGCTGCCGTTCCCGCTGTTTTGACAAATTCGCGGCGAGATAATGGGTGACGGATCATTTGCATCTCCAATTTTGGGAAATCGATAGGGCGTTCCTATTCTGGTATCAGTCTTAACAGGCTTCGCATCTCTTGCACTGTTTTGGCGTGACTGGGATCTGCCGCGAGGTTCTTCACCTCATGAGGATCGTTAGAGTGGTCCAATAGCATCTCACCTGCCTTACCATCGTCCCATGAGACGTAATGCCACCTTTCAGTGCGTACTGACTTGCCTAGCTTCCCCTGATGACGGACCAGTGTCAGCGCTGGAAGGTTCCATCGCGCGAGTGGAGTCCGCAGCAAGGAAACCAGACTGTGCCCCTCGAGTCGTGACGGAGGTTCGTATGGTTGTGGCAAACCGCATAGTTCAACTAATGTCGGAAACAGATCCAGCAACTGCACCGTACGTGGAGACACGCCGGGCTTGATGCCGGGACCAGCCACGATCAAAGGCACTCGAGTCGCAACTTCAAAAAGCGAATAAGCTTTTGACCACTTTCCTTTTTCACCCAGGTGATATCCATGGTCGCCCCAGAAAACGATGATCGTTTTATCGCGAAGTTTCAGCCGGTCAAGCGCATCAAGAACACGGCCGACCTGTTCGTCCATGAAACTCACCGAAGCGTAGTAGGCACGAATCATTTCGCGCGCGTCGTCAGGAGATGCCTCGCGAGTGATAAACAGATCCGTGTTTCTTCTCGCAATAGAGATCTCAGGAAAACCTGGTGGTGCTTGTGGACGAGGAGAGAAATCGACAGGCAGCGGGATCCTTTTCACGTCATACAGATCAAAGAACTTCTTTGGCGCTGAAGGTGGACTGTGTGGCTTTGCCGATCCGATCGCCAGGAAGAAAGGTTTGTCTTTGTACTTTTCCAGAAACTCGATCGCTTGCGTGGCCATGCGATAGTCGCCACTGTTCTCTCCATTGCCGTCGAGCACTACGATCCGATCAGAGTGAGCAATTCGCTCCGCGCTGTCGGCATTCGAAGGAGGGCGTCGGGCACCAGAAAACGCACGTGCTTCTCCTCCTTCCGTCCAGGCGTCAGTGTCATCAATCCCGCCGTGAAAAATTTTTCCCGATCGCAACGTTACATAGCCATTGGCTTTAAAGTGCTGTGGCAACGAAACCAACTCAGGATGGAGTGCGCGGAAGTAATGCTCGTTATCCATCACGCCTGTTTGCGTCGGGAACTTGCCTGTCAATATCGACGAGCGGGAAGGATTGCAGAGTGGGAACTGCGTGTAGGCACGATCGAATCTGATCCCTTGTGAAGCGAGTTTGTCGAGGTTCGGCGTCTTGACGATATTGTTGCCGTAGCACCCGAGCGTCGTGCGCAAGTCGTCCGACGCGATCATGATCACGTTGTACTTAGCTTGCTGTGTAGCGGCACCGCCAGCCGCATTCGATAAAAAAAGAGTTTGGACCAGCAGCAATGCGATTAAGCAAAAACAGATAATTATGCGGGTACGGATCATTGAGAGATGATGCCTTTCATCGAAGCGATGCGGAATGGCGCAATCCAAGCATTGCGATCCACTAATTCACACTAGATCACACGAAGTAACATTTCGTGAAAGTACGTGTTATTCAGTGAATCGTGATTTTCTTTTTCGTCAAACCTGGGTCAGGAAGACAAGAACCGGATTCTTACCTGGAATCATTGCTGCCCTGGCACCAACCGAATTGGACCAAGTAAACCAGAGACGATCGGTTGTACCTTGTCCATGTCTTGCGGCTGAAATCTTTCGCCATAGCGCAGGTTCAAAAGTCGATAATCTGGCAAACTGTGCCCTGCCATGTAATTCATCGCAGTGTTGCCAACCATGATGCTAATTTTGTTTGGCCCAGGCCGCAGCATTCCGGTTACATCGACATCATAAGGCGGGCACCAAACCGCGCCCGCTCGCTTGTCATTGATATAGACAACTGCGGCCTCGCGAACCGGCCCTTCATACCAGGCTTGCATGCCGTTTCTGAGATTCTGGACCGGTATCGCTGAGCCCTCGCCGAAATCCAACTTCCATCGGACACCTTTCTGGGCCAGGGTCGCAGGAACATCAACGTCCTTTTCGTAAGTTGCGACTCCCGAGAAATATCGAGTCGCTTCGTTCTCAGTCCAGGAACTTAACTGCTGCATTACGCTTGGATTGCTGTTTGTAGCAAAGGAGACTTTCCAACCAGTGCTCAATTCAATTGGCTGCGCTTCCCCGGGAACGCTGGTTGGCTGTGAGCCGAGCGTACGTTTTGAGAAAACAACAACGCGTGATCCGTAAGGTTCCAGATCCAAAGCCAGCATAGTTCCCGCGGCTGTTTCCGATTCAACGGTCGCTGGTTTGACGCTCCCATCAAGAGGGTTCCACCACTCAGGCTTCATGCCTTGCACCCGAAATGTCGCCTTCAGTCGTTGGGCCATGTTTGAGGTGTTCGCGATGAAGTAGATCTCGGCGTCACTTGTCTTTCGGTGGACAAAGCCAACGTCAGAGACTGCGGGTGTCAATTGAACGTCCGGCTTCAACAACCGGTTTAGCACTGCAAGAAGCTCACCCTTCTCCTCCTTCACAAAGTGGGCCGCGGGTGATGCGCCTTCAAACAGCCGTTTTGATAACGCGACTATTTGATTGTGGTTCTCTGCCGTCGCCAGAAAGCCTGGTTGTTCAGACGGCGTCCGGCGTGTCGCGATCAGGATTCCTCCACTCTGCACAAACTCCTCGAACTTGCGATACACCTCAAGCGAGATACGTTCGACGTTCGGCAGGATCACGACCTTGTATTTGTTTTGGCCTAGCACGATCAAGCCGCCTTCAACACGACCGACTTGCTTGAAGGCGTCATCGTCAAAAAAATCCAGGTTATAACCCGCTTCAAAGATCGCAGGCATCAAATCAACACCGACGTGTTCACGAAGAACTTCGATCAGGTGGGGATTGCCCGGCGTCATGTTGGCCCACCCATCATCGTTGGGAAGATAAAGCGCCACGTCATTGGCCGGTTGCCCCTCTCGCATCAGGAAACTGATGCGTTGCAGATACTTCGCAACGTCAGGCATAACAATCCACCAGGGATTCTTGTCGTTGAAGACCCCCGCTGCATAAAAACGCCAGCCCGGATATTCGACGCCTGGGGCTGTGTACGGCCAACCATGTCCGATCAACTGATTGATGCCTTGCAGGAAATGCACGTCGGCTTCCGCTTTAACGTCCAAAGGGGTGGCGCGAAATGAAGGAGAGTGCAGCCAGGTCCATGTTTCCGATGAGGTAACCGGCCGTCCGTAAATGTGATTTGCTGACGAGGCCCACCGTGTTGCGCGAACGACTTTCCACTGCGCCCCCTCGCCTTCGGAAAGATCAGCATACGCATTACTCGAGAGCGTGGCGGCAGGCACACCGTAACCCTGAATCCGAAACAGCGTACGGTTCCGCCTGGCCCAATCACGCATGGGAATCATGAACCTCTCGTTCAATAGCTCTGTGAGAGTCATTCCCCAGTCACGTCGCAGCCCTTTGGTGGGTCTACCCATGTCTCTAACCAGGGCCGGCAGGTGCGGTTTCAAATCGTAACCACGCCGCTGCTTGAACTCGTCGAGAAAGTCGTGGCTCCAGTCAGCGTTATAGACCTCCAAACTATCGCAAAAGATCGCGTACGGTGGGTTCGACCCAAACGCTGACATCATTCGATCGCCGACACTCTTGAGATAGGCATCAGTTGCCTCGCGATTCATGTGGTCCAGCACGAACCCTTCAGCTCCGAATGCCGGGCGCTTTACCTGCATGCCGGTGCGGCTTGAAATAAAGAAGAGGACTTCGTGAGGAGTAGACGGAGGATTGGGAAGACGGACTACGCCGTCGTTAATGTCTTTCAGTTCCTGGAGGCTTTCAGGAGCGAAGGATGAACCTTCAACGCGAGCAAGAAAGACGGCGAGCAACTTTTCGCCGGCTCCGATTGAGGGAACCTTCACGAGTCGCGAGTTGCTATCGACTTTCACATGTTCGTAACGAAGACGGGCGGCAGCGTGATCGATCTTGACTGTTGGACCACCAAAGGGCCAACCGCTACCCAGGGTCAGGTCAAATCGCAAACCCAACTCGCGCGCTTTCGCGGAGGTGAACCGCAAGGCATCAATAAATTCGTCGGAGAGAAACGGTACGGTCTTGACGTTGCTGCTTGATTCATCAACGACCAAAGGATAGACGGGTTGCACCTCGAATCCGCCGATGCCACCTTCTTTCATCAAACGCATTTCTCGTTCGAGTTGTGCCTTGTCGATCGTTGGACCAAACCACCACCAGCGCATCATGATCCGCGCCTCATCAGGTGGCTGCGCAAATGATGATTGCAGGCGACTGATCTGAGCTGACGAAAACCCGGTGATTTGAACCAATAGCAGGACGGCGATTGGTAATTTTAGACGTTTGATTAAACTCAATCATTCTCCTAGTTGGAAGGACGAATTTGAGGACTTCGGTCAACTGGGTCTTGGGTCTTGACTCTGCGCCTAGGCGTCTCTGCGATCTCTTGTTAAGTGATGTCTGGGATGAAAGGGCCTTTACACTAGACAACCAAGCACAGAGATCGCAGAGGCGCAGAGGCCGCAGAGCCAAGACCCAATCCCCCACACCAAAGCACCGACCCCCCCCAATCTCTGACTTCGGCAATTACCGAATTAGAAAAAGATCCTCACACCAAACTGCACATAACGCGGTTGATATGGAGGCGACGCTCCTAATGTTCCAAAGCCCGGAGTGAATGCCTGGCGTAAGCGATACAACTTCAAACCTTCGAGTGTCGTGATGTCGAAGGCGTTTGCATTCGCAGTCGCGAAACCCTGAGGAACTGGAACGCGGAAGAAATCAAGCGGCAGCGCCCCGGTGGGCAACCGACTGTTAATGATTAGATTGTTCACCTGGGCCAGTGTTGCCGAACGCCCGGGAGCGAACGCATTCCAGTTGTTAATATCCCCCTGGGCCAGCAACGCTTCATTCGGCAGTCCCCCAAAGCCTATCGGTGTATTACCTGTATTGCCGTACCGGAAGTTCGGATGATTGAAGGCGTTGATAAAGTCCACTCTGAAATTGATTCGACGCCGGCCATCACTTCCAAACGGGAACGGAAAGTTCTTCTGAACAGAGATGTCGAAGAACTCCTGCATCGGAGCGCGTATGTCGAGTGTTCTTGGTGCATTGCCAAGCGATCCTTTCGCCGGACGCATGAACGCCGACGGATTAATAAAGGGCTCGCAAGTCGCGCCCACAGTGCACGAATCGGAATAGAGCGGGTTCTTTAACGGCACGCCCGGAACAATGTCCAAGCGAATCGATCGGTTTACACCGCCCAGGCGGTTCGTGTCTGTCAGGAACGGAACGAATGGTTGGCCTCCCTGCAATCTGAATAAGCCAGATACGGACCATCCTCCCAAGACACCATCGACAAAGGCCGGCGCATCACCCAACAACCAACGTCCCTTCCCTACCGGCAGATCGTAGATGAACGTTGAACTGAAGTTGTGTTTGATGTCGAAGGTTGAGATCGCACGATCTTCGTTGCGTGGTACGCCGTAAGACACGTGCTGGCCCAAGCTCGTAGGAGTCGTCAGCGTTCTTGTATCCGGACTGGCATCCGACGCATCGTCGATTGACTTACCGTAAGTGTAGTTTGCCGTGAAGCTTAACCCGCCGCTGAACCGGCGTTGCACGTCAATGTAACCAGCGTGGCGGATACTGTTTGCTGAAGGGTCGAAGAAAGCGAACAGGTTATTGAAGCCGAAGAACGGACTCGTAACACTGTTGCGTTGGATGGTCACCACCGCGCCTAGCAAGTTTCGTCTACCCAACGGATCGGCAAAAGTATTTTCTGCCGCCAGGTTCTGTGCCTCCAATAACTCGACGAAGTTGATGTCTTTTGGATTGATGTTTACGAGCGGCATGTAAAGGTGAGTGCCTTTGTTGCCTACGTAAGCCACTTCGATAACCGTGTTCTTGAACGGTTCGAATTGAACGGAAAGACTCCAGTTCTGACTATAAGGAACATTTCCACTTCCTTCTGATGAGATCGCAAACCCGGGAGTTCCCAGACTGTTCATGAAAACCAATCCGTTCGAATCCGTTCCTAACACCTGATCGATTGAAGTGCCGGAAATAAACGGCGGGTTGCCTGTGAGCCTCACGGGCCTGGTTGGATTTGCAGTTCCTCCAACCGTCGAACCGTTCGCTAAAGTGGAAACTCCGGTGAACGCGCCGAAGTCAGGATTTGGAAGTCGATTGTTGCCGGTGAGCGTAGCGTGTGAAATGCCGTAGCCGCCACGGATAACTAAACCCCGCTCCTCACCCCATTTGAAGAACTGCGGACTCCAGGCGAAACCGAAGCGCGGTTCAAGTCCCCAATAATCCACCGGCGTCAAATATCTCGATCGGCCACCACGTCCCGCGAACGCAAATGGCGGAAGCAGTACTTCACTCGGCACGTAACTCGGAATCGGTGCAGTCGCCGCGATTCCCAATCCGGTTGCCGTCGCGCGACGTTGAGCTGCGGTCAGCGCCACTGTCTGCGAAAGATCGGGACGGAAGACGCCTTGAAGATCGTTCTTTTCGACACGCGGATACTGGAGCGAGTAACGCAGACCGAGGTTGATGGTTAGGTTTGGTTTTACTCTCCAATCGTTCTGAACAAATACAGCTCCACTTTTCCAACGGTAGTCGTAATTCAAAAGCAGCGGTCTCACCTGCACGGTGTTGGGAACACCTAACAACAGACTCGCCAGGTTCGCACCGCCGTTCGCCAGATTTGTAGAACGGTTGCTGCTTGTGTTCACCGTCCGGAATTCCCACCGTCCACCCGATGCGCCGAAGAACGGAATCACGTTTAAGCGCGCATAGTTGAGATCGACGCCAAACTTCCAGGTCTGATTTCCCCGGACCCACGAGACAACGTCGTTGATGTTGTATCGCTCTTCAACGTTGAAATTGTTGGTGGAACCAGACGAACCGACATCTGCAAAAGCGTTGGTTTGTCCGTCCTGACTGATCTGAAACAGCGGCATGCCGCCCGAGGTCAGACTCGGCAGTCCCAACTCATTGGCGAGATTCCGACCACCGTTGATCGAAAACTCGGGCGAGAAGTCTTCACTGAAAACTCCACGGGTATAGTTGAGCCGAAGATCGTTGACTACCGATGGCGAGAAGATGTGATTGTTGGAGATCAAATACTGTTTGGCATCGCTGTACGCGGCCGAGTTGCCATTGACGTCACTGCCAAATCCTCTGACACCAACAGCGGGTGTCTTGGAGTAACGAAAGTAGATGCTGTTCTTGTCGGTGATGCGATGGTCCAATCGCAACGTGTAACGCGTCTCGTCCTGTTGCACAAAGCGACTAATGATGTGGTTTCGGACCAACCCCGCACTATCAATAAAGTAGTTGTCGCTTGGAGGAGGCATGAACCCGAGGATGTTCGGAGCGGTCGGATCGATGAACGCACCGGGAATAACATTCAGGTTCGGATTGGCTGCAGCATTGACCTCCGGAGTGCACATCGGTTGTCCGTTGACGATCGTCGCCCTCGGGTCATTGAACTGACAGAACTGGTAGCTGGTGACTGGAGTTCGGCCTGGAATGTTGACTAAAACAATCGGCACCAATTGCCCACCCACCAGAGTGAATTGCTGATAGATATTCGCGGGACCAATCGACGCGAGATTGAATCGCGCGGCAACAGCAGCCGGCAACAAACCGCTGCTGGTTCTTACTAAACCTCTGAAATCACCGGCTCGTTCTGCCGCGGTTGGTAAGAGCGTACTTTGATCGAGGAAGTCCCTGAGCCAGCGAGGTTCGTAAGCAAAGAAGAAGAACGTTCTATTACGCCCGTCGTAAAGCGAATCGCCACCTTCACCGAACTTGGGGAGAAAAACAGGACCACCAACAGTCACCGATACTTGATTGTAACGACGATTGTTTGGATTCCGCGGACCAGAACCGATGATGTAAGGCCGCGCATTGGTTGTCGGATTGCGGTGATACCAGAGCGCGACACCATTGAAACTGTTGGTCCCGGATTTGGTCGTGGCATTGATGATGCCGCCGCCTGTGTTGCCGTACTCTGCCGAGTAAGATGACGTTTGAACAGTAAACTCCTGCACCGTCTCAGGCGTGAAGCTCACCACCGCACGTGCGATTCCGACTCCGGTATTGTTAACACCATCAGCGAGAATCGAGCTGCTTCCCGAGCGCCCTCCGTTCACATTCAGATTGAATCCGGGAACTGGTTGTCCACTGGTTACTTCCGGATCCTCGCTACCGGCGTCACCCGAGACGTTGGCGACCGTCACAGCAAGATCCAGAACACTGCGATTGTTCAATGGCAGGTCTCGAATCTGACGTTCGGTGATGGTCTGTGCCGTTGTTGCCGATTCAGTGTTGATGAGTGCGGGCTCAGTTGTTATCGCCACAGTCTCGTTAACAGTTCCTGTTTCGAGCACGATATTGACGGTTGCGACCGTGGCTGTATCAACCTTTACTCGTTCCATTATTGCCTGCTTGAAACCGCTTGCTTCCACTCTGACGCTATAGAGCACTGGTTCCAGCGACCTGACGGAGTAGAAGCCATCGTCGGAAGTTGTGAGAGTGATGACTTTTTGAGTCCCCAAATTGGTGATGATCACGGTGGCCCCCGGCACGACCGCATCATTCTGATCAACAACGGTGCCGCTTATGCCGCCTTGATTGCTTTGCGCGAAAGTCGCCAGAGAGCAGATCGCGACGATTACGACAGCTTGAATGAGTCGCATTTTCTTCTCCTTTCAAATGTCCGATTACCGGGCGTGCAGGGGATGGACCAGGGCGATTGGGAGTTAACTATCTCTTGAATCGAAAATTGGTTCTGGACTTTGATCTTTGGTATTTGGGTCTTTGGTCTTTGGTATTGAGTCTTGTGTCTTTGGCTTGGCTCTCATCCTCAGCGTCTCTGCAATCTCATCGTTAATTGTTGTCTCGACGCGGCCTTGCCTCAAAAGTCTGGAAACCGACTCTCATTCACACCGGGCTTTAGCCCGGTGATCAGGACGACGACAATGGACTAACCGTTTTAACGGTTTCTTGACGCGTTTAAGTTTTTGGTGGTGAATAGGTTACGAATTATTGAAACAAGAACTTCTGTCCTGGAACTCCGGGCTTGCTGCCAATCCAAATCGCGCTGCTCGTGGCCATTGCGTCAAGGATGAATTGTCGTCGCTTCATTCGTTAGTGAACCCTTTGTTTCTGAAAGGCTTTGCTCAAAACCTCTTGTTTCAGTGCCAACCAATACCCACCCGCCAGTGACTACCTCTCATTCATACTTCAACTGCCCGTGGAGACTTGTGCAAAGTATTTCTGAGACTAAAGAGTTAGTACCACCGCGCGGTAGCGGGGTGGTACTGACTCATTGCACAGGCTTAGGTTGATTCACCAGGCCGTTGAAGCTGATGGTGTCTCTTAACAGAATCTGACGGTGTATTACTTCGACTTCTCCACTTCCACTGCGAACACATGCGTCGGCCCTAGCATGTTCGAGCGAAAGACAATCCACTTCTGATCCGGTGTAAAGGTCACGTTCGGTTCCAGGCCGTAATTGTGCTTTGCCAAGTTGACCAGCTTCTCAGTCTTCAGCCGATCGCCATCCGGAATGAAAAGATAAATCCATTGCCCGTTGCCCGGCGCAGCGACACTGTTTGGACCACCACCATCGCCCGCAAACAGTTTGCCATCAGGCGAAACATTGAAATGGACCGACCACTCCTCACGTGGCACCTTGTAGCGAATCCTCTCATTCGTAACGACGTTCACTCCTGCCAACCAGAACACCTGGCTCTTCGGTGTTTGCAGGTCATACCAAACCATGTTGCCCGGCCCAAAAAACTCATGACCCGCAATCTCCATATCCATCGTGCGTTTATGCATCAGCTGTCGGTTCGAGCCGTCGATGCGAATGGTCCAAATCCGATCCACCTGGTGCCATGGACCTTCGTGGCAATACATCATCAACTTCGGATCAGTTGGTGAAAACTGCACGTGGTTCAACCAATCGGTGCTGTGATAGAAGGTTTTTACTTCTCCTGACTTGATGTCGATTGTGTAAAGCGCCATCGGTAATTTCGCCGCGAGCCGTTGGCGCATCATGTTCTCCTTGCCCGCATAACTATCCGCGGGTTGGCCCGGTGGTGGCGGAGATGGATTAACGAAACGATGCCCACCTTCAACGAAACTTCCGCCCAGCAATGTCTCGTCAGCGTTGATGCCAAATCCGGATCCGGTTCGCAGTTCACCTCTTTTTAGAATCAGTCGCGTTTCGCGTGTATCGAGACTGGTGGCGTAAACCGAATCGCCTTTGAAGTAATAGGCGTGTCTCGTCTTTGGACCAACCACGAGACTGGCGACGCGTCCTTCGGTCAACAGCTCTGACTTGCCAGTCTTGAATGTATAAACATGGAGACCGGTGGGACTAGTGAACACCATCTTGTCGCCCGTTGCGGTGTACGGGTTTTGGTGAAAGTACGGACTCTGGCTTCCCGGTTCATCGGTGAGACGAACCACACGATGTCCGGTGTCGGGATCAATCCACTCTTTGGGCAGGTCCTGGGCCAAAGTTGAAACTGCGAAGATTGCTATCAGCGTGCAGAGTTTGATCATCACTTTCTTCCCGTGCAAGAAAAGCTATCCACAGATTCCACAGATTCCACAGATGACTAAGACAGCTTGACTAGGAACGGCCCAACCAGCCGTCCTGAAGTTCAACCACTCTTTATCTATATCTGTGTGGTCCTGTGACGACATCTCCACCACCGCCTGTTCTTTGACTCTGTGTAATCTGTGTAATGTGTGGACAACTGCCGGATTGCTATGCGCCCACACATTACGCAGAGCACACAGATACGTAAGACAGCCTCAGCATTGACCATCTCGACCACCGCCTGTTCTTTGACTCTGTGTAATCTGTGTAATCTGTGGACAACTGCCGGATTGCTATGCGCCCACCAATTCACAGAGCATACAGATAGTAAGACAGCCTGAGCATTGACCATCTCCACCTGTTCTTTGAATCTGTGTAATCTGTGTAATCTGTGGATAACTGCCGGATTGCTACTGCGACCACCAATTCACAGAGCACACAGATACGTAAGACAGCTTTGGCACGCACACCAGCGCCTGTTCTTTGACTCTGTGTAATCTGTGTAATCTGTGGATAACCGCCGGATTGCTACTGCGCCGTATAACCACCATCAACCATCAAATGCGTTCCTGTAATAAAGGACGCTTCATCGGAAGCAAGAAACAGAATCGGGTAGGCCACTTCGCGTGGGTCACCGACGCGATTGAGCAAATGTTTCGGCCCTTGCTCAGCCAGAAACTCCTCGAGCGTCTGACCCACCTTCTCCATATGCTCGTAAGAAGCGCGCGTCAGAATCGTCCCGGGACAAACGCAGTTCACACGAATATTAAAAGGCGCAAGGTCCATCGCCATGTTCCGCGTCATCTGGAGTAACGCACCTTTGGTTGCGCTGTAAGTAATGAACGACGGCTGCGCGACGAAACTCGAGATTGAACCGAGGTTGACGATCGAACCACCCCCCACCTGCTTCATGTACTCGACAGCGAAACGACTCATCAACGCTGTTCCCATGATGTTGACGCTGAGGATCTTTTGCCAGTCAGCAACTGACGCCTCGAGTCCTTTGAAGATGAACGCCGCGCCATTGTTAACAAGAATATTGAGTTGACCGAATGCCTTCACAGCTTCATCGCAAACACGGCGGCAATGGTCTTCGTTTGAAATGTCTGTCTGGACAAAAATCGCATCGCCGCCCGCTGCTCGAATTTGCGCGGCAGCCTCTTCACCTGCAGCAACGTTGGGATTGGAGATAACGACTTTGGCGCCTTCTTCGGCAAACAAGACAGCGGTCGCCTGACCGATGCCCACGGATCCCCCAGTCACGATTGCAACCTTGCCATTCAAGCGATTCACCATTCGATCAGCTAACCCCCTATTTTATTGTCGATTGCCGATTGCCGATTGGCCCAAATGAGATTTGACTACCTTCCAGCCATGACAAATCGTCAATCGCAATCGGCAATTGGCAATCAAATCGGGTGGCCCACTGAGGGCCATGCCTAACTTATTCGAGATAGAAGACTTCTTGAAGCTGAAGCGCGAGGGGGCTGTTGTCTTCGTTGGTCAACATCAAATCCTTCATATAGGCCCACCAGCGACGACAAACGTCTGTCTCAGAAATCCGCTGCCACAACTCTTCCGACTCGATCTCAGCATAGGCAAACAATGAACGCCGGTTGGTTGGGTCAAGAAAGATCGAGTAGTTGTGTACGCCGTGACTCTTGAGGACGTCTTGCAGTTCGGGCCAGATCGGACGGTGGCGCCGCTCGTACTCAACCTCAACGCCAGGTTTCAAAGTCATTAAGAAAGCTTTCCGGATCATTTGTTGATTGTCGACTGTCGATTGCTCCTTGTACTCAGACTTCGCTATGAATCAACGCCCTGTTGTTGGCAATCGGTAAGCAGTTGATCCGAAATCGGCAATACCTTGCCACCGCACTTCAAAGTTCATCCACACTACCCGACCTTGCCATTCGGAAACCTCTTCAACACATCGGGTTCATAAAGCGGGATAAAGATCTCCGTCTCGCGCTTTATCCGTTCGCACGCAACGTAATACTCCTCGAGACTCTCTTGTATCCCAAGCGGCTCACCTGCCTCGATGTTTTCATACTTGAACACGCAATCAGAAACTCCGACGCGGCCTTTGACGGTTTCGATCACGAAGCACATCGACGAGCGGTGATGCACTCCGGTCCAAAAACAACTGAGCCCTGGTATGATTTCATCCTCATCATTGAGCAGCCGGACCTTTTCATGACCTTCGAACATCAAGTACTGCAAAGTTTCATCCGAGACGCGAAGCTTACGCGGTACATGCATCGGAAACTTTTCAGCATGAAAGTCTTCGATCCAGCCGCGTTTTGAAATGCACACTTCAGCGTTGGGAAAGAGTTGAATGTTTGCGGTCGCGTAGATCTGAAGCGGCGTGATGAGCACGTAGTTCACCTCTTCTGGCTTGATACCCAATGAACCGAGTGCATTCAGCGGTCGCTCACCTTCCTCGCGCAGTAACTTGCCTCGCTCACCGAACCCGCTACTCCAGCGTTGATTGAGTTCTGTAAGGTCAGCCGGCGGTCCCGTGTTGATGATCGCCGTCTTTCCATTGCTGCGAATCACCACCATCCAAAAATACAATTGGACCCAGTCGGTCCAGTGGCTCATCCAGTAAACTTCGGGCCCCATGACGTCGCACTGGCCCATCTTTAAGAGTTGTATCTCGAAAGACATGGGAAATTGTTGAGTGATGATTGTCGATTGACGATTTGCGTTGTTAATTAGGGCTACTCAGGATTGACTACCAATCGTCAATCGACAATCGTCAATGAACTGCTGTCATATCAAACGTGAATCCAAGTCGTGAACGCCGCCCCCCCGAGGAACGCTTACGATTGTCGATTGACGATTTCTGCTTGATTGCGCGCTACCGAGGAATGACCGCCAATCGCCAATCGCCAATCGCCAATCGTCAATAAGTAGCCCTTCCACCCGTCATATCAAACGTGAATCCAGTCGTGAACGCGGTCCCCGGAGAGACGATGAATTGGGCCATGTGCGCGATCTCTTCGAGTGTGCCGCAGCGCTTCATGGGAATCTTGTCGGTCATGTATTTCACTTGCGCTTCGGGCATCGCGTCCACCATCGGGGTTTGAATCACTGCGGGAGCAAGCGCATTGATCGTGATTCCAGTCTCGGCGTATTCCTTACCCTGCACTTTCGTCATCCCAATCACCGCGGCCTTAGAAGCCGAATAAGCGAGCAGACCCGCGTTGCCTTCTTTGCCGGCGATTGAAGCGATGTGCAGGACACGACCGTAGTTTCGTCGCAACATCCAACCTAGTGCCGCGCGCGTCGTAAAGAAAGACGCCATAAAGTTCACTTCAAACACCAGGCGCAGATCGTCAGTCGAAACTTCGTGACTCTTGATGTTG
>DATBMP010000103.1:0-6416 GCA_036554845.1 Pyrinomonadaceae bacterium | reverse complement strand
GTACGAGCAGAAAGTTTCGAAACGTATGGAAATCTCTATCGCGAACGAGGCGACCTGGAACGGGCTACGGAATACTACGAGCGCGCGGCCCGAGCCTGTGACGAGGCTGGTATCAGTCTCGATCTAACCGAACTCTTTGAGGAACGCGCACTTCTGAACTTAAAGATCGGAGATTTTGTTTCTGCACGCACTTTGATTGATCGATTGATTGACGCTCGTCCGACGGAAACCAGAGGTTACTTCACAGCTTCGTTAACGCGTGGAAGGATTAAGCTGGCTCAAGGTGAATTCGCATCGGCACGCGACGAGTTACTGGTCGCGCTCGATTACTTCCGAGCACACAGCCTTTATTACTACCAGGCACAAAGTTGTATGGCGTTGGCCGCCTGTTTCCTGCAGCTTCAGCAGGAACCCGCGATGATGGAACACCTGCGGCGGGCCGTTGAATTGGCCGTGAGATTTGATCTCGAATTCTGGTTGAAACGCGAGATCAGCGGTAACCCTCATATCTTTGCTTTTGAAGACGCGGCCGAACTTCTTCCCGCAGATCTGCGTGCGACCATCGGCACTATTGACCCAACAACCAAACCCACGATGCGGTTGGTAAAGGTCGGGTTGGCGCCGAAGGTCGTTACTGACCTCTCGATCAACGTGCTGGGGCCAGTAGAGATAGTGCGAGATCCAACTCGACCACTGGCTGCTGATGCATGGACCACCCGGCGCGCGCGCGACATCCTTTGTTTCATTGCTTCCCGGCGACACCGTCGCGCTTCCAAGGACACTATCATTGACATGTTCTGGGGGGATTCAGATCATGAAGCAGTCGAGAAAAACTTCCATCCAACCGTCTCCCATATACGGAAGGCACTGAACAGTAATCAGCCTCTGAAGCAAAACTTTCTTATCTACCGCGATGGTGACTATCAACTTAGTCAGGAGTTCTCTTATCGAATCGACGTTGAAGAGTTTGACGCGCTGTTGAAAACTGGAGAAGACGCGCGGCGATCGCGCCGGTTTGAGGATTGTAATGAGGCCTATGAATCTGCCCTCACGCTATACCGCGGCGAATTTATGCAAGGAAGTTACGAGTCCTGGGTTGAGGAGCAGCGGACGTACTATCGAGAACAATATCTGCGTATTTTGGAAACACTGGCAAAGGCGGCACAAAAAACAGAGGATTGGCAGCGCTCCATGCTACTTGCAAAACGAATCCTCCATGAAGATCAATTTCGCGAAGACATTCACTGCATGGTCATGAAGGCACATGCGGCATTAGGAAACCGAGGGGCAGTCAAAGATCAGTTTGAGGCTCTAAAGGAAGTTTTGCATCGCGAATTGGGAGTTGAGCCGAGCAAGGACACGAAAAGGCTTTACCAGGAACTGGTCAACTCAGTATGAAACTGAGTCAGGTGCAGGAAGGTATCGTGGGTAAATCACAACAGGACCGCAACAAACCGCCGTTGGGTCGTCTCTAAAATGGTTTACACACGAAGGATCGTTCATCAGCGGGCTGGATAGGCGGCAGGGCGGCGCTAAAAGGAAGCTCGAACCCCGGTGAAGGTCCTCAGAATCCCCCCTCGGAAGCACTACTGCACCGATATTCCCGACTGAGGTGATAGTTTGCTAAGTCTGGACTATCTTTTCCAACAGCATCTCAAACGCGCGAAAAGGTCTCTCGCAATCGCGTTGACCTTGATTCTCGCGGCTTCGCCGGTGTTTGCCGGCCTATCAATCTCTCGCACAAACGGGATCGTGATGACTGGCGCCGATGGCATTGTAATGACCGGTGTCGATGGGATCGTCATGACCGGGGCCGACAGCTTCCTGAACACTGGAACCAACGGAATTGTCATGACGGGCGCAGATGGAATCGTCATGACAGGGGCTGATGGCATTGTGATGACTGGGGCGGATGGCTTCGCATATCCAAACTCGATCAGGATGACCACCTCAGACGGCGTCAGTATTACTAATGCCAGCAGCGTCGTATTAACGGGCACCAGTGGAATTGTAATGACTGGTGCAGACAACACGACCTACCACGCAGATTCAGTCACGCTTGCGGTTGTCAATGGAATCGCAATGACCGGCGCAAACGAGACGCTGATGACTGGAACCGACGGCGCCCCGCAAACAGGAGACTCCATTACGACGACCGCTGCTGATGGGATCGTAATGACAGGCGCTGATGTCGTCTCTACCACAAGTGCCGATAGTGTCAGGGTCCTCGGGTCTAATGGTTCGGTTTTCTCTGTTGTTCCCACCGGTTTCACTTTCAGCGGCGTCACGGGAATCGTCATGACTTCTGCTGAAGGAGTTGTGACGACGGGTTCGGAAGGCGTTGTCATCACGGGTCCAGATGGCGTCGTGATTACTGGTACTCCAGCTCCAACTGATGGATTACTGAGCGTCGATCCCGAATTAGCCTTAACGCTTAACCAGATTACGGACGACAGTGGTGTGAATGCTGTCGTGGTTTACCACCAATTACCCACGGAGGCTGATCTACAAGCTCTTCAAAATGAAGGAGTCGTAGGTGGAACTCGCTTTCATGTCGTACCAGCAGTGGTGATCACGGCAAATCGAAACCAAATCATGGCAATCTCGCGTTTGCCTGGGGTTCGTTCAATTTACAGTAACCGTACGCTGAGCTTAACGAGTGAACCCGAAGTCCGGGCGTTGACTGGAGTTGACCGAGCCTGGGCAGATTCCGACATTGCGGGTTCACTTCAAGGACTTCAGGTTTCCGGTCGAAACGTTACCGTTGCCGTGTTGGACACGGGAATTGATGGAACACATGCAGATGTTTCGGGGCGTGTGACCAGAAACGTGCGAATGGTAGACACCCAAAGCATCGCGTTGGGATTTCAGTATCCTGGCAGCACGGATAATCTCGCGAACACTGATCTTCTCAGCGGCCACGGGAGTTTTGTGGCGGGAATCATTGCCGGGAACGGCAGTCGCTCGGCTGGGAAGTATCGTGGTGTTGCACCAGCTGCAAACCTTGTAGGAATAAACGTCGGTGACTTGTCCTTATTTCATGTGCTGGCAGGTCTGGATTACTTATTAGCAAATCATGACGATCTGGGTGTCAAGGTTGTGAATTGCAGCTTCTCCGCAAACACAGTTTTTGACGCTAACGACCCGGTAAACGTCGCAACCAAGCTGTTGACTGAAGCGGGAATCAACGTGGTGTTCTCAGCGGGCAACACTGGTCCAGGCGCTGACACGTTGAATCCATATGCAGTTGCACCCTGGGTAATAAGCGTCGGGGCCACTGATTCGGAAGGAACACTCGCAAGCTTCTCGTCGCGAGGACATTTCGCGAACAGCTTTTTCAAACCGACCTTGGTGGCGCCCGGTGTTAGCGTTGTCAGTCTTCGCGGAGCGGGAATCGTAAACGTTACCGGTCTCTTGGGTTTGGCAGGTTCGGATCTGCTCCGCCTAACTCCAGCGGAACTTCCTTTTTACACGACCGCAACCGGCACCAGTTTTTCCGCTCCACAGGTTTCGGGTGCGATTGCCTTAATGCTTGAAGCAAATCCGACGTTAACACCGGCAAAAGTACGGGAGATTCTGCAGCGCACTGCAACACCGCTCGCCCCCTACTATGCACACGAGACGGGCGCAGGAATGTTGAATGTTCACGCCGCTGTCTTAGAGTCAGCATTCCCTTCAAGGAAAATTGGTAAATGGCGTGGCGTACTGGATCGCGGGCAGGTGGAGTTTTTCAACGATCCTTTAGTTACGTTCTCGGGAACTCTTCAATCGAGTACCAGTTCCTACAACACGCTGGCGATGCCCAGCGACGCATTAATCTCATCAGTTGAAATCGGCTGGGGACCGTTTCTGAGTGTCAGCGATTTATCGCTCGACGCGTACCACCCGAATGGATCTTTACAAGGGCACTCAAATTCTCTGAATCTCCTGGGGCTTACAGGCAGGCGCGAGAGAATCGTACTGACAAAGCCCGCCGCCGGGCCGTGGCGCTTGAAGGTCCGTAACATGTTGGGATTACTGGTCCCGACTCAACAGTATTCGGGCCTATTGGAAGTCGGACGCGCGCGTTACGCGCCTCTGACTGACGTCAACTCTCTTGCTTCATCCGTTCGGGAGGACATCTATCAAAGTATTCGCACATTCTCGATGTGGCCGATTGGTTCGCGGTTCAGACCCGAGATGACCGTTTCGCGCGAGGACTTCGCGGCTGCAATGGTGCAGGGCGCGCGAGTTCCGCAGTACCTGGCCGCTAGTCCGATGTATCAGGATGTCAACGGTCAATCGCGCCTATTTGTTGAGAGTGCTCAATCAGCCCCTGTCGGCGCGATGTTTATTGATGTGCAACCGGGAGGGCAGTTCCGGCCTCATGATGGTGTGACACGATTAGCGGCCGCGGTCGCCTTGGTTCGCGCGGCCGGGCTGCGAACACAGGCAGAGAATCAAGCTGGAGCGCTATTGCCTTTTCTGGACGGGTTAAGCATTCCTCATGACTTGCGCGGTTACGTGGCGGTGGCGCAGTCGCGTGGGTTCATTCAAAGTGATCTGTGGTTCCATCCAAACTCGCCGTTCACTCGGGGGAATTTGGCAAAGGCCCTCGCAGCTGTTCAAAATTCAGCGCAATAAGCTCACAAGCCTGTTGCCTCATCTTCATCCAAAGCTTGCAAAAACCTTTGTTTGTCCGTCGCCAGGTAATACCTCCCAGCTTCTTTAGCATAGAAGTCGTTGAGGAAGGCATACGCCTCGGCAGGGTTCAGTACATGTAGTCCCTCAAGATCCTCGTTTGAGGGAAACAGCGCCTTCCGATCCTTCCGCTGCAGGTAACCGGTCTGATAGGCCGATTCTGCGTCCATGAAACGCCCTTCTGCGAGCTCACGCGGGGCAAGGAATGCATTGTTATATTCCAGCGCGAGGATTCCGTAATTGTGTTTCTCGCAAAAGTCTTCCAACGCTGATATCGAATAGCCGTAAAAGTGATGTCGCAGTTGAAAGTGCGGATCGAACTTCACCACGAATCGTAGTGGCGGTGCGATCTTTTCATTAATCTCGGTCACGACCAGTGCCGGATGGAATTCCTGAAGGATGGCGTCCAGGACCCAATAATCATTTCCATCTATGTCGAGGCTGAGTACGCCAAAGTTCCTGGGGATGTCACAGGAATGAAGCAAGTCGGAGATGTTGTAAGGATCAACTCTCGAGTGACAACACTTCACCTTGGCGAGATTGCGGTAGGACCGTCGTAGCAGATTGAACTTGGTATCGTTCGCCTCGATTGCCACGCCTGACCAACCTCCCAGAAACAGCGAATAGGTATTGGACCAGCGCATACCCCCGCCGGCGCCAATGTCTACCGCTGTTCTAGCGTACGAATCCGGTAACAACTCATTTATATATTTCCAAAGAATCTGCTGTTCACCGAATTTTGAAAAGTCTCCTCCGCGTAAGGCGTACTTGGCGCGCTGAAGTTGGTATTCAATGCCGGTGAGATATTGCTGTGCTGTCTGGCGAAAGCCCATTTCAGATTAGTTTATGTCTTGTGGGAGTCGACCGTAGTAAACGGTCGTGTCATATTCAAATCGGATCTTGTCACCCTCGGCGTGCCTTCGAAATATGTCTTCCAGTCCTGAGAATAGAAACTGGTAATTAGCGGTTCCCGGTTCCGGGGTGTATGAAGCAGAGGCGACTCTTCCTTTTAAACCTGCCAAGTCGAAGAGCTGAACGTTATCGAACCGCGCAAACGCCGGAACCTCCGGCGCAAAGAACGATGAGATTGATTCGCGAACGTTCTCGTGCCTCACTTCTTGATAGTCAGTTCCATACTTAAGTAGTAGTTCCTCAAACTCAATTAGAAACTGTGAAGCGTCCAGCCGCCGCTCGTTCCAAATCAAAACTACCCAAGAGTTTGGTTTCAAGATCCTCGCGAATTCCAATTTTGCCTTCTTTTGATCAAACCAATGAAATGCCTGGGCTACAGTTACGAGATCCACACTCTTTGAGGGTAGACCTGTTTCCTCAGCCGTTCCCTCAACGCTTTTGAAGCTCTTGTAGTCTTTCAGAAGCCGTTCGGCGGCACGGCGCATTTCTCGTCCAGGTTCGACGCCCAAAACGGTATTTCCATTCTTTAAGAGTAGTTCGGACAGTATTCCGGTTCCAGAACCAATATCGGCAACTATCGATTGCGGGGTTAGTCCGCACTCTTCTTTAAGAAGGGTAATTATCTGAGGTGGATAACCGGGCCGGTACTTCACGTAGTTCTCGACCCGATTTGAGAACCTATCTACCGTGTCAGCCATTTCGCGCTCCAGGAAATCAAGACAACGAGCTTCGGCGCGAGATTCTAAGGGGTATTTAGTGGATCTGGCTAGATTCGATTGAGGCTAGACTTTAGTCCTGTGGAATCGGAGAAGCTTGTCGTGGCT
>DATBMP010000092.1:0-6979 GCA_036554845.1 Pyrinomonadaceae bacterium | reverse complement strand
ACCACTCGTTTAAGTTTGGCGCAGACTTTAACTTCATCAACGTTGACGCAATATTCGAGTTGAACTTCCCCGGTCTCTTTAACTTCGGTGAACTTTCTGCGGGCACGCTCGCCGCGGGATTCATTCCCGGATTGTCGCCGTTGGCGCCGTCGCTAACTCCGGTGCAGTCTTATGGTATGGGAATTCCGGGCGTGTTCATTCAGGGATTTGGTAATCCTGCCAGCTCGATCAAGAACCGGCCGTTGGCGTTCTTTGCGCAAGACTCTTGGAAGGTCCGACCCAACATTACCCTTAACTACGGCGTTCGCTACGACGTTGAATTAACTGACACGATTGCGCCAATCGGATTTCGAGATCCACTTACAGGAATACAGTTGACTGCGGAGGATCTACTCGCGGCTCAGGATTCGCTCGGCATTCAGCAAGGCTTCCCACGCGACACGAACAACTTTGCTCCGCGCGTTGGTGTTTCCTGGGACATAAACAACGATGGTAAGACTGTGGTTCGTGCTGCTTATGGACTGTTCTACGATCACCCTTTGCTGGCGATCGCTTTCAACTCAGACATCGCTGACGCAGCACAGCAGCAGCAATACACAAACGTTCTTCCCGGCAGTCCGGCACCAAACGCAACATTCAACCTGGTCCAGATCTTTCATGGTACGGTCTGCTCGACTGCGACAATGAACCCGCTGTGCGCTGCGGTCCCGCCAGGCTTTACGACACCAGGTGTAGCGACCAGCGCGCAGTATCTTCCCGGTCGTTTGCGCTTTAACGATCAAACTTTCGTAGGCTTTGGACCACTCCTGCCATTCACACTGAACGTCGCAAAGGATTTTCAGTATGCCTACGCCAATCAGGCGAACCTGACCGTTGAACGTCAGATTGGAAAGGACATGTCGCTGTCGGCCAGCTACCTGTTCGTCGGCGCACATCATCTTCCACATCCGGAAGATATCAATGCTCCGCAAACTGAGTTGTTGGTTGAGAACTTCCGAAGATTTGCCGGAACCGCACCACTTTCAAATGCGCAGGCACTCTTCTTCGCGCTTCCCACAGCGTGCCCCGGACCAGGCTGCCCGCCGGGATTCACAGTGATCATCCCCGGACTAGTTGGTCGTAACGCATTGGGCCAGGGCGTTGTAAGTCCGCCGGCAGCGAACTTCTTCCGTCCCAGTGGGCCAAACTATTTCTTCATCACATCGGCGAGCGGCGGGGCGGTAACCAAACCCGTATTCGATGGCGCTTTGGCAATTGCAAATACCGTTCGCACACCAGGTTTGTTGTCACCGTTTGCTGATGTCAGTGCCCAGCTCTCGGATGGCAACTCGAGCTACAACGCTTTGAACCTGGAATTGAAGAAACGCTTCAGCAACAACTTCCAGTTCTTGGCCAGTTACGGATGGTCACACTCAATCGACGATTCAAGTGACCTGCAAACGCTGCTCAAACCACAAGACAATCGAAACTTCGCTGCTGAACGTTCTGATTCGCTTTTTGATCAGCGGCACCGGTTTGTATTCAGTGCGGTTTGGAAGGGACCAAACGATTGGCATAACTCAGACAGTTGGGCTCGCAAGATTCTGGCAGACTTTACCGTGGCCCCGATCGTCGAGATCTCATCCGGAAGGCCTTTCAACATTATCACTGGTACGGACACCAACGGTGATTTGCAGAGCTCCAATGATCGACCCAGCGTTGATGCGAATGGGGTTTTGTTTGCTCCAACCAGCACACCGTTTAGGAGCGGGAGTTTGGGAAGAAACATGGGCATCACCCATGGTTACGCTTCGGTTGATCTTCGCATCGCGCGAGTGTTTCGATTCGGTGAACGATACAGCCTGGATGTGATTGCCGAAGGCTTTAACCTTTTCAATCGATTCAATGAAGCTGCTGCGTCACCGTTCTTTACCGATGTGAATGCCTTTGGTGAACGAGCGGGCAATGGCAGGTACTACAGCCGTCCAACTGCGGCATTTGACTCAAGACAGTTTCAATTCGGTTTGAAGTTTAACTTCTAAAAGTGATCCCAGTCAGAAGCGGAGCGCGGGCGTCCTCGCCCGCCCGGTGGCCACAGTCAGGAGCGGAGCGCGGGCGTCCTCGCCCGCCCGGTAAGCGGTCCAAAATGCCAGGGCTCCAAAGATGTTCAAAGCGCGGCACCGCTCTGTAACCTGTCCTGTACCCAGAAACCGGCGCGCGCTGCAGACAACTTCAGAACCATGCCGCTTTGGACCGCTTACCTCTTTCCTTACTGCTGACTGTGGCACCGGGCGGGCGAGGACGCCCGCGCTCCGTTTCTGAAACGCTCCCCGCTTAGAAGCTGCCCACCCCGCCAACCGCGTTTACATTTGACCTTCGAGACGGCTTTGGGCGAACCTAGGAGTCGCATAGGGCATCCGAAATCTGGCACACTGCGAAATCACTTTTTAACATCCGAATTAACCCCTCTCCCAGGAAGAAACTCCATGAATCAAGGCTATTTTCGAACCTTTGCTTTAGCAGGTGTCCTCGTGACGCTGGTGGGATCAGCGGCGGCACAATCCAGCCGGCCAAGACGTGTCAGGCAGCAATCTGCAAAACCTCCAGCTGAAGAACCGTTGCTGCGGCCTGAACCGAGACCTTCAGCCACGACCGCCCGCAGCAACCCAAACGCCCCTCTTCTCGATGTGCAACCAGTAAAGCCGGTTGCGAACACGGTGGCCACTGGTGACACTGCACACGCATATCAACTGCTTCAGCAACGAAAGTTCGCCGAAGCCGCGAAAGAAGCAAAGGCCTTAACCGTCCAGTTTCCAAATGATCCTGAAGCGTGGAAGATCGCCGGATTCGCTGAACTGAATTTGAAGCAGTATGACGAAGCCACTAAGGATCTCCAGAAGGCTGTCGATCTCCAACGCACCACCAAACAAGAAGATCCAAATACCGCCGATGCGCTGGCCCAGGCTTACGTCTTGTCTGAGCAGTTTCCACAGGCGCTTCCACTGCTCGTGACAGCAACGACTCGCCCGAATGCGAAGCCTGACGCAACCATGCTCTATTACCGCGGCCTTGCTGAATATAAGACCGGGAAACCAGTTGATGCCGAGAAGACTTTCAACGCCGTCGTAAAACTCAATCCAAAAGATTCATTATCGCTTTTCTATCTGGGCCAGATATCACTCGCGAAGAATGATCTCGATGGCGCTGTGTCGGCATTGAATCGTGCGACTGTAAACGACCCTCGGATGGCGGGGGCTTGGACCTTGCTGACATCTGCGTATCTGAGACGCGCTGCGCTCAACGCCGAAGACACGGCTAAGGCCGATGCAGATTATTTGAATGCAGTGCGTGCAGGTGAGTCGTTAATCAAGGTGAGAACCGATGAAGAAGCTGTCCGACTGTTTGGACAGGCACTGATCGGCGCGCAACAGTATGCGCGTGCAGCCGCCGCTCTCGACCGCGCCGCACAGCAAAGCGATGCGAAAGGCGTGACGTTCTATCTTCTGGGCGTGGCCCATTCCCGCACTAAAAACTTTCCCAAGGCGATCGCGGCACTACAAACGGCAGCGACCAAAACCCCAGACGATGTGAACGTATATCGCGAACTCGGCTACGCATACGAAGTTACGAAACAGTATGCGAAGGCTCTGGGCGCTTATGAAAAAGGATTGGGCCTCGTGCCAGATGATGCCGACTTTAAAGAAGCGGCCGATCGAGTGAGACCCTTTGCCAAATAGCATCTCAATGGATTCGCGTGCCAATGACTCGATAGCCACCGCACGCGCCTTTGCCACCTATTCGCTGGTTCCTTATCTCGGGATTCTTTTTTGCCCAGGTGCAATAATGTTGGGCAGCATCGGGATGATACGTGCTCACCGCAATCCGCAGTCGGTAAATCGAAATAGCGCTGCCACAAGTCTGATCACTGGCATCCTGGTGTTGGCGGCACAGATCGTCCTTTGGTGGATTCTCTACAAGGCCCCCGAATGGGCGCGAGAGATTTAGCAGGTTTTTAGCAAGGAGAGTTCTTATGAAGCATATCGCCGTCCTGTTTTTGCTTGTCGTCCTCGCAGCGTATGTTCACGCTCAGCGACCGCGAATCATCGACACGAGCGATCCGGGTTCCGCTCCTACAAAGCCAACTCCGCCGCCGGCACCTTCAAGCGTGAAGGCAAAGTACGAAGGTGGGATTTTGGGATATCGAAAGAAGCAGGATGGAACGTTGGTGTTTGATGATACGAACAGTCGTCTGGTGTTCAAGGACAAGAACCAGAAAGAACTGATGTTCATTCCTTACGATGCCATTACCCAAGCATTCGCCGACACCCAGTCTCGCAGGCCAACTGCAGCAACCGTTGCCAGTCACATTCCCGTCCCGTACGGACTCAACCTGCCTGCGCTGCTCATAAAAAAGAAGTATCGCTACCTGACGATGCAGTTCTACGATGCCGATTCGCAGGTTGGTGGTCTGACGAGCTTCAAGATGGATAGTAAGGAATTGGTTGAATCTGTCGTCGCAACTCTTGCAGGAAAGGCCGGATTGGTTCCGCGCGGTGACATATTTGTTCGCGATCGTCGTGGGCCGGTTCAGGATCGAAACGTGGCAGTTCAAGGCGAAGCCAGTAAGCCAGCCGTGTTTGTTGAGAACGACGCCCTCGGTGCTCGAGTTATCAGCCTTCCTCGGCCCGTCTATCCCGAAGAAGCAAAAGCATCGCGGCTTTCGGGGACGGTTCGTGTGCTGGTTACGGTGGATGAGCGCGGCCGAATCACAGATGCAGAGGCCGTGTCTGGTCCAACGGCATTGTTGGCTGCCGCAGTTGATGCCGCGAAGCAAGCGGTCTTCGAACCGATTGTGCGAGAAGGCAAGCCTGTGAAAGTGCAAGCAGTGATCGCGTATACATTTCACTTGAGCTGAACATCAACGGGTGCCAAAAGATCAAAGGGCCGCTCTCGCGGCCCTTTTTCATTTGCCTGAACTGCAACCGGTTAAATTGGACCATCAATATTGAACAAGTTGGAAAGATGTAAGCGGTCCGGAGGGCAAAGCCAAAATGGATCCCCAGAACGGATGTAAGTTCGAAATTCCAAATTCGAAATTTGAATCCGGCAGCGGAACTCAAAAAAACTTCTCAAGTCATTCCTCTAAATACCCTTCTCGAACATACAAGTACAATGGAAACGCCAGCGACAACCCAACAGTAAAAAGTGGAAACAGATAGACCCACCAATGCTCGATCGAGTACCGCGCTGCCTCCCTACGCAGAAAGAGAATAAAGATCACGCTCGCCAGCAGTAAGTCGACTGCAAAAAACGTCGAGATCCGATTTGCAAACAGCTGCCGTATCAACTCGTTCGCATCAAAGCCATGGACCCGCAAAAACGAGATCAAGAAATAGTAGGGAACGACAAAACCAACTACTGCCAGTATCAAGTAGATGAATCTTAGTTTCATCGCCTGCACTCCTTACTTCAAACTAGTTTTCTTGGTGTCAGACTCACTTGTAGGGTCTGTTCACCTCTCTTGATCTTCAGTTTATAAGTAACCGGCTTCTCAAACATACCGTTCAGAGTTGAGAGAACCAGGTCTCGCGCCGCTTTGCCATCCACTTCGGTGATCACGTCGCCTATCTGCAATCCGATTTCGGATGCTGGCGAGTTCTCAAGCACGCTTGTGATTCGAAAGGTGCGATAGTCTTTACCTTCGCCTTGCAAACTGACTCCTGCAAAGGCGCGATCGTATGGCTTCCCGAACTCCGAATTAGGTTCGAATATGATTCGGTCACGCTCGTAGTCCAGAAACAACTTGAATCTGTTTGCGACCTGGGCGCCGATGTTTCCCAGAAGTGAAGCATTCGCAAGAGCGCCGGCTTTGTCTTGAGAGAAAAGCGTAATTGGATCCGTCAACTTGTAGCTGCCAATTTTCAATTCCGCCACTCGCCCGATTCTTCCCGCAATCTCACCGCCGGCGCCAGCACCGCCAAGAGCTTTAATGGTTTTCAAGTTTGGACCAAGAAGTTGACGCTCGTTTACAAATGGACTGTGAAGAGCGAGTGCGCTGCCCGCACCAATGTCGAGCACAAACTTTCCACGCACCGGCTCACTTCCAATCGGCGTGACCTCAGCTTCCAAAATCGGGTGACCATGTTGCGTCAGTTTTATCGGAAGACTCTCACCCGGACCTGCGTAGTTGAACCTCTCTTTGTCATGTAATTTCAGACGCCGCGCGAGGTAGTCGATCTCCACGACGAATTCGCTGATGAAATCGCTTCCCAGAATGCCATCAAAGTCATGGCCCATGCGTTGAGCGAGGTGGCCAATGGGCAGCGCCATTGAGACAGGTTGGGAAAAGCCAGACAAACCAGGAATGGTGAAGGTCGAATTCCTTACAAACGAGCCAGTTGCTGTTTGAATTCCCGCTCCACCCACTCGGATCTCGCCTTCCAGTGTGAGACCCAACTCTTTGGCACGATCAAGATTGATAATTGAGTACCGGGCGCCCGTGTCTAAAACAAATGAGAGTGGTGGCGAGTTGTTCACAGTCACCTTGAGAATTATGTGACGCCCGGAAAGGTCGAAAGGAATTGAAACCGGCGTTGAACTTACCGCAAACGTCTTTGCCGCCGATTGAAACGCAAAAACGCTGCGAAAAGCATTGAAAGTTCGTGGGCCAAGCGCGGCGACCACAATTACAGCGGCCGCAAGTGCCAGCATCCGTTGTCTCATTTTGTTATCTCCTGGAAAGTGGATTGAGCGGTCGTCGAGCGAGAGCCAGAAGGTAATTTAACGCGCGGCTTACGACTTCCGTTTCAAAAGTTGTGCTTCACTTTTGCCGGGATTGGACTATTACGAGGCGGGATCCCAAACTAATCTATTTTCGTGCAGTCCACTTTCGACCCGCTTGCAGGAAATTACTTTTTGCGCGCCGACTTTTCTGGATTGGGATCTATTACATAAGTCTTCGTAGCATTCCTTGATAGTGCTTTCGAGGCAGAAGCTGCTT
>DATBMP010000168.1:0-4671 GCA_036554845.1 Pyrinomonadaceae bacterium | reverse complement strand
GGCAGCGTGACCGTAATCTTGTCTTCTTCAGACCAGGGATAGTGAAAGTAGATTGGATACTTCCGCGTACTCGCCGTAAAGAGAGCTTGAATACCTTTCTCGAAAAAGCCTGGTTGAAAAAATAGTCGTTTGCCTGTGCGCTGTGCATAGTCCGGCACGCGTACGTGATACTTGTAGATGAGCGGTTTGTCCGGATCGGTAACATTCTCAATTACGATGTTCGTCAAATCAGCCGAGCCCAAACGCTTCTTCAGGGCTGCTTTCAGATTCTCCTCACGTTGAGCGGGTGAATCGTCCTCGTCGAGCAACTTCCTGTCGACAGCACGGTGTCCTGTGTACTCGATTGTGACCTCGCCTTCGAGCGTGCCATTCTCGTCCAAACGCAATGTTGCACTCCGTCTCTCTTGCGACTTTTCAGGTGGAGACATGGGAGTCACAACCCAGATCGGAGTCTCGTCGGCAATAAGTGCGTCAACCCCTTCCTGCTGCCAGCGCAACATCCCCAATGTAACGTATTGAAAAGCGGGATCGAAGAACCTCCACGAGTCGCTCACATGAACTGCGATATTGGCGGGAAGAAGGCCGTCGGGGAATACTTCCTTGCGATCGAAGAGCTGCCTGCCCCTGTCAGGCATCAATGCTACTCGTGTCTCAAATCCAGCGGCGCTTGCCAGTGCACCAAACAGGAGATTGACATCACCGCCACTTCCCACGCCGCGCTTCAGTGTGTCGGATGGTTTCTTGTTCTCTTTCAATCTGTCGATCTCCCGTTCAGTAAAGCCAGAGTTTCGACTGTCGGTATTCTTAATGTTCAGGCGACAGAAATCGAAGAGCCTCTTTAGCTTCTCTTCAGAAGTCGTCGCCGCAGCAGTGAGCTCAGCGGCTTTCCGCTTAATATCGTCATCGGCTTTCAGATGCGGCTTAGCCGTGGCGTGTACGCGACGAGCCAGGGCGTTATAGCCATCCAGTTGTGTGAAAACGTTCTGATATCTAATCAACGCCCAGGCTCGCACGTTGTCTTCGGGCGGCATCATCGGTTCTTCGCGGAATGCCGGCATGTTCGTCACAGTGGTGGAGTGAAATCCACCACTCTCCTTCTTAAAGCCAGGCGGCGACATGTTAAATGCGCGCACGCCGAGCGAGCCAGACCCCGGTTTTAGTCGATAGGTAATTGAGCGAACGGGAATCTCGCGTTGGAACTGAAGACGCATATTGTTGGCTGATACGTAGGGGATGACTTCCTTCCACTGGTACTCGATGATCGCGCCGATCTCGATACCAGGTAACGCAAAACTCTTCGTCTTCAGCTTCACACCACTAATTTTGACGATGGTCTGCTCGACAATGTCTGCCTTAGCTAATTCAACAATGGAACCGTCCGGCTTGATAGTGCGCGCCGCAACGTCCTTGATCTTCGTATTATTAAGAAAGGGAATGTTGACGTTGCTTTGCTTCTCACGTCCACGTTCTGTAAAGATCTTGATTCGAACGTAGTGCGAAAGCATGAGTTCGTATGCCGGACCATCATCCACGCGAATGTCCCAAAAGATCACCTCGGCATCAGCGTCGGGTTCTACAGTAGGCGCCTTCAAAGCAACATGAGCAGGATCGATGGGACGCCACTCTTCAGCGGCGGCATCGACATTGGTCCAGTCTCTGGGACTTACAAGAACTACTAAAAGCAAGGCGATGATCGTTGTCAGTCGGATCATTTGTTGTAGAGAACTATGAGGATTCATAGAGATTACCGCTGTCGATGGTGAGATCGAAGTCTCGCGCTGCTCGTCGGTAGGGTGCCTCGAAGAAATCCGGAGGCTCGTAGGCCCACTCCAACCCTGTGCGGTCGACTGCCACACTAGCTCCCCTAAAGCTGCTCTTGAACCATCGGATTACCTGCAGCGGTCTCCTTAGTCGAAAGCATAAACCTGGGAACAACAATGGATTCAGCGCGTCGCACCAATCGAGTGACAAGACACGTTAGCGCCGCTCCGGTCCAACGAGTTGTTCGACGGCACCGAACTAATCAGCGTCGTCTAGAGCAAGATACCAATGATCTTCGATAACGCGATACGGCGCGGATTTGGAAGCGCCGTGGTCCAGGTCGTTGACAACACCACGCGCCGGTTGACTTAAGAACGCGTAATGTTTGAATGTGCTTTCCCGTGGTCCTTCGATAGATGTAAAGAACCAAACCTCTTCCTTCGAGCCCTCGGGCCGCGACAAATCGCCCATTCCATCCAGACCCAGCCGAGCAAACAACGCTTGGTATTGTTTAAGCCGTTCCGAGGTAACACCGATCGATTGAACATTTTCCGGACGCGTATGGCCCTTCGAGAAATAGAGCAGACCTTTGTCGGCGCGGAACATTTTCAGAAGTTCGTCGAAATCGGCGCGATGGGTTTGGAAGTTGGCAATCATTTCTTGATCCGCTTTGTGAGTCGAGACGTGGCGCGAAGAACACGCGAGCGTGAACAAACAAACAACGCCAAGTAAAGCAACTGAGGGCGTTTTGTCTTTTAGGTTAATTATGCCGTTTGTAATGAAGAGCCGCATCACAAGGAAACGAGATTTATTTGGATTTGGAACGATGGCGTCAATAGTGCCAGAGATCGAAGCGGCTTCGTCCTCGTGGCGCGCAAAATCAAAGGGCTCCTTCAGCTGAGTATATTCAAAAGCCAGAATCGACGTACCCGTTTTATTCGATGCTGCAACCGTCGCACGATCTTGTTTCTCGTTAGAAGGGCAAATGAAATTGAATGCGCCGCGACATTCGAGTGTGATCGGCCGATAGGGACACTCTACTTCCTTGCCGACGAATTCCTTCGCCGATTTAGCGAAATCCTGGAATTCCATTTTGCCAGTGGTTACCATGCCCGCCGCGGCGTAAAGATAGATGTAACGCAAGCGGACTAGCCGTTTGTCCTCATCCTTCATTTGCTTCAGCAACTTCGATGAAAGGGCGACAGCCGCTTCCCACTCCTCATTGCTGACCGCCACTAGAACTTTTTGGAACTCATCATCGGTTACGGTTGGCGGCTTCGGTTGCTGAGCGAACGCTGTGGCGAAGCACGCAGCGACGACTAGGTTATAAATGATTCGCTTCATGGTCCCTCCAGGCGTCTGGTCCGCCAAGATTGAGTTGACCGAGCTGCGCGTATCAACGCAGCCTTTGCCGCTTCAGGCTTGATGCGAAACACGCTTGCCGCTCCAGTCCAACGAGTTATTTGGCCGCGGCGTGGGAAGTGTCAGAAAATGGATGGATCTAATTATTGTCCTTTCGTTCCACCCGATAAAGTTCCATGGAAACGAGCCGGAATCCACATTTCCCGGGGAAAGAATTAGCGCTGCAGATGCCCTGCGAGTAGCCTCGGTTTAATCGTGTCGTCATCGTGCTGGTGGTGGCGGGCGCCGGCGGGCTGCCGAGGTTGCCTGTAAATGAGCAACTCGAACTAGGCTCCGATGTTAGAGTTTGGCCAACTGCGCTCATCGTGTCGGGAGGAATAGCAAAAACATTAGTGCCAACTTCAGGAGCGTCTTAATTATAAGGTACATCTCAAAGAAATGGCCCGCGGCAATTAACATTACTAGCGTGATTGTGGATCGGTACCTTGGCGTATTGAGGTCCCATCAGTAAACATCTTCGCGAGAGTGAACTGATCAGAAAGCAAGCCGATTCTCGACCAACGCGATAACGCGATCTCGAGATGAAGGGGACGAAAAAATCGCGCCCTTTCGTGAAGGGCGCGATTCTCTCTCTCCTAAATAGAAACCAAAGATGCTGTCGGTTATTTCGCTTACTCCTCCTCGCGCCTGTAGCAGGTCTCGACCCCAGCGTCGTTCAGGCAGATAAATTCTTTGCCGTACTCGTCGGTCTTGAAACCAAATTCGAGCGATTTTTTAGTTGGGGGCTTTGTCTGCGACCTGTTCGAAGTCGGAAAGCACGAATATGTGTTTTTCCAGAAATCGCGCGAGGGGTTCAAAAAGATAGTGGTACCGTCAACCAGGTAGCGGCCATTGATCTCGTTAAAGAGGCTCGTTGTGCAGCCAAACATCGTGGATTCCATGTAGCCCACGAATGTGTAGGTGCCGTCTGTGGCAAACTTGTACGAGAACGTTTTGCCGCGATTGTTTTTTGTCTGGCCGGTCACGGTGTTGACCTCATTGATCATTCCCACACCGCCCGTTTGCCAGTAACCAACGACCGAACGTTGGGCGCTTGCCGTCACACACTGCGATACGATGATCCCGATTGCCAATACAAAACTAAACCTGAACTTCAACTTCGACATACCTTTCTCCTCCGTCAAGTTTTCCATCAGCGGCCCGAAGCTCGCCATCACCAAGTAACGCGTAGAAGACAAGGGAAAAGTATCAAGAGAGAATAGTTGGGCCCATTATTGTTGGCCGCACGATTCCCCACCATGGTAGGAAAGTATTCGAGTCATCGATGATCACTCGCTCGATGAGCTTCATCACTGGCTGCTACCGAATCTTGTGTCGCGCGGAGCTCCCGCCCGAATCGGCAGCGAATATCAGTACCAGTAGCGAACTGGGTTCCGGCCCGCAATCTAGCGAATCCAAGGGGCTAGGAAGGTAAACGGAGAACACTGAAGGTGGAGTTATTGAGAGTTTTTTCGGAGCGTTCCTGTAGCGAGGAGACAGTTGAGAACT
>DATBMP010000165.1:0-5854 GCA_036554845.1 Pyrinomonadaceae bacterium | reverse complement strand
GTTTGTGTCATTTCTGGGGTGCACTACAGGGTGGTTTACCCCCGCATGCGCCGCGAACTTTCTCGACTTGATGCAACTTAACCGGCGGGGGTGAACCACCCTTCTCAACCTGATATCTTTGGCAACTGTCTCATCACAACTCAGATAATCCAAATCCCAAATTCCAAATCCCAAATTCCAAATCCCAAATCCCGAAATCCGAAATTCCAAATCGACAATCGAAAATTACAAAGAGGAGATGAGCGATGGAGATACGAAAGGTTGGTGTACTTGGGTGCGGCTTGATGGGCTCAGGTATCGCTCAAGTGGCCGCCGCAGCAGGGTTTCAAACTGTAGTAAAAGAGGTGTCAGAGGATCTGATCAAAAAAGGGTTTGGCGGAATCGAGAAATCGCTCGGGAAGTTTGCCGAGAAAGGAACGATTACCGCAGATCAGCAGCAAGAGATTCGCGGTCGACTTTCAGGGACAACCTCATTCGATCAACTTGCTGATTGCGACATCATCATTGAAGCAATCATCGAGAATATTGAAGAGAAGCGAAACACTTACCGGCAACTCGATGCTATCTGTAAGCCGGAAACGGTCTTTGCTTCAAACACCTCGTCAATCTCGATCACTGAGATGATGACGGCAACCTCGCCCACACGTCAGCAGCGATTCATCGGTCTTCATTTCTTCAACCCGGTTCCTTTAATGAAATTGGTCGAGGTGGTTCGAACCATCCTCACCGACCCAGCGGTGTACGAAGAAGCCGTCGAGTTCGGTAAACGATTGGGCAAGGTCCCAGTTCGTGCTAACGACAAGACTGGATTCATCGTTAACCGTCTGCTCGTCCCATACATGCTCGATGCGATCCGCGCTCTTGAAGAGGGTGTCGGTTCTATTGTCGATATCGATAACGCAATGAAGTTGGGATGTGGGTATCCCATGGGACCATTTACCTTGGGTGACTTTGTGGGACTGGATACGACCTATTACATCGCCGAGATCATGTTCAACGAGTTTCGCGAGAAGCGATTCGCGCCACCACCACTACTCAAGCGGATGGTCCTCGCTGGCTTGTATGGCAGAAAATCCGGACGCGGATTCTATGACTACTCAGCAGATCCAAAGAACCCGACGCCCATGAATCTTGTTTAATAGAAACGATGTCGATCCAAGAGCTCAGGTGCGAACGTCAGGAAGGGATTGCCCTGGTTCGACTCAATCGGCCGGAGAAACTCAATGCGCTGTCACGAACTCTGATCAAAGCGCTGCAAGATCTATTCAAACAACTGAACGAAGAGAAAAGCCTGCGCGCGATCATCCTCACGGGGGAAGGTCCCGCTTTTTGCGCCGGGACGGATCTGAATGAGATCGCAGGGCTCGATGTTGAGCAGGCAATCGCAGCATCAAGACGAGGCCAGGAACTTTGCAACGCCATCGAGAACTCGCGAATTCCCGTGATTGCTGCGGTAAACGGAATCGCTGCCGGAGGAGGCTGTGAGGTCGCACTCGCCTGTCACATTCGGTTCGCCTCTGCCGAAGCAACATTTAGTTTGCCAGAGATCAAGCTGGGCATCATTCCCGGCTACGGTGGCACACAACGATTGGCCCGGGAGATTGGCGCCGGTAGAGCATTGGAGATTATCTTGAGCGGAAGATCTCTCGATGCACACGAGGCGAATCAAGTAGGACTAGTGAATCGTGTTTGCGAGAATGATGCACTCTTAAGCGAAGCCGCAGCGCTGGGGAACGAGATTGCTCAACTCGCACCGTTGGCGATTCGTGCAGCTCTCGAGTCAGTAGTGCGCGGGTTGGAAATGCCATTGGAACAAGGTCTGGAACTCGAGACAAACCTCTTTGCAAAACTCTTTGCATCAAACGATATGCGCGAAGGTACGCGCGCCTTTTTGGAAAAACGCAAACCTGTGTTTAATGGAACGTGAGACTCTCGATTTCGTATTCGAGAGAAAAACACAACACAGTTGGCGATTGCCGCCCATTCAAAAAGGAGAACTAATGAACGACAACCTCACGCAAAAACTCCCACCGTCGAACGGAGAAACCCTGAAACTCATTCTCGCGAGTGTGGACGATCTCCGAGTCCAACTTAGTGAGACTAATCAGCGCCTCAGCAAACTTGAAGACAGGGTGGACGAACGTATCCAGGACACACGTCCGATGTGGGGGAAGATCAATGCAGATATCGAGCAGCTACAGAAAGGTCAATCGGCGCTACAGCAAAATTTCGTAGAGCTGCAAAAGGGGCAAGCGGAGCTTCAGAGGAACCAAGCGGAGCTTCAAAAGAACCAATCGGCGTTTCAGCAGAGTCTAGTGGAACTTCAGAAGGGTCAGTTACAACTCCAGGAAGACGTGAAGTTCGTGCGCACCGAATCTAAAGAAGTACGAACTTTACTTCGCGACATATTTCGTCGATTGAGCATCTTCAACGACACGTTGGTGACGATGCAGGCTGACTATCGCGACATCTATGATCGAGTTCGCGGGCTCGAACTCCGCGGAACGTGATCGTCGCTCTTTGGAGTGCGGTGGCAAGCGCAGCGCGACACCGCTTTGGATTTCACGTTGCCGAGCTCCGAGCCCACTCACGAATTAGATCCAAAGCGGTGTCGCGCTGCGCTTGCCACCGCACTCCAAGTGTCTCCCTTGCCGCGTGTGAAGTGCTTCACCTATACTGCGAAAGCCTTAGCAAAAGCTTCGGCCTGAGGCGGTAATCAGACTCTTGCAGCCAAAAATTCACGAAGGTAAATTGAATGCCAGCGGCTTTCGTTTTGCGATTATCGCGAGCCGTTGGAATGATTTCATCAGTTCCCGACTGGTCGACGGCGCCAACGATGCGCTTGAGCGGTTAGGAGCGGACGAAAAGGCTGTCGAACTTTATCGCGTACCTGGCTCATTTGAGATCCCTTTGCTCGCTTTGAAACTTGCATCATCAAAACGTTTCGATGCGGTAATCTGTTTGGGCACGATCATTCGTGGGCAGACTCCTCACTTTGATTACATCGCCGCGGAAGTGACTCGTGGGATTGGCCAGGCAGGTATGCAGACGGGCGTTCCCGTGATCTTTGGTATCGTGACAGCCGACAATTTGGACCAGGCCATTGATCGCGCGGGTGTAAAACTCGGCAATAAGGGGTTCGAAGCTGCCACGACGGCTGTTGAGCTGGTCAACCTGTATCGGGAAAGTTAGGATATTGTCGATTTTCGATTTTCGATTGTCGATTGAAATCCAGCTGATTGAATCGCCCTTACGAAATGAAAACTCTTAATTTACCGGCAATCGTCAATCGTCAATCGTCAATCGTCAATAGGTACCGTTCTCCGGGAATTTGAAATATGGGTTCGAGACGTAAGGCGCGCGAATGCGCCTTGCAAATGCTCTTTGCTGCCGATGTTGCTGAAACGCCTGCTGATGGGGTCATCGCGGCGTACTGGGCTGAACTCGGCGAAGCCGAGATTGAACCTGCGGCACGCGATTTCGCTACACGCCTCGCCAGCGGGACACTCGCTCATCTTGAAATTCTCGATGATCGTATTCGCTCTCGCGCCGAACACTGGCGGATATCACGCATGGCGATCGTCGATCGCAATATTTTGCGTCTCGCCGTTTACGAATTCCTCTACGAGCCCACTCCCCGCACCGTCGCAATCAACGAAGCCCTCGAGATAGCTCGCCGTTTCTCAACATACGAGGCAACCCAATTCATCAACGGCATTCTTGACGCCATCAAAGGCGATCTCGATCAAGAACAACCACAGCAGCACGTTGAGTCAGATGAATCAAGCTTAACCGGGGAGGCTGAGTAGTTCCGACATCGGTCTCAATCACTGGAAATTCATAAAACTCCGCAAGTGGACCAATCCCAAAACGAATTTGTTCTCGAAATTGAAGAGCTAGTCGAACACGTCTTTGCTGACCTGGATCTCTTGCGTTCCAAACAGCAGGAAGGTCCCGCACGGCGGCGACTTCTCGAAAGCATCTTCCGTCGGGTGCACAGTATTAAAGGATCTGCTGCCTCCTCGAATCTCGCGCGAACAAGTGAGCTGGCCCATGGGATTGAGAATCTTCTCGATAGCGTTCGTTCCGGTAGAGTCAGAGTGAGCGACGATCTTCTGGATGCGATCGAGTTCGCGACCGATTTGCTCTCAAGCAGCCTGGCTCCGAATGCACAGATCGAGTTCGGGGAAGCTTTCGAGCGGCTAAACAACGCTGAAATCGCGAACAAGTCTCGAGGTGAGGCCGAGAAAGTGCTTCAGGCACTCCCTTCTGAAATCTGGCAATCACTCTCTGAGCAGCAACGAAATCACCTCGTCGAGATCCTTGAAGAAGGATGGGAACTGTTCGTTGTGAGCGCGAGTTTCGCGGTTGCTGACTTTGATCAGCAGTTCCACCGCTTGCGAGAGAGCCTCGAAGTCTTTGGCGAAGTCGTCGCCACCTATCCCAGTGTCGATCCGGCAAACGTCGCACGAATAAACTTTCGTTTGCTGTGTGTGAGTCGCAGCGATCTTGGCGCGCGTCGCGGTGCGCTCGGGAAATTTGACAACCTAACTATTACCCGACCCATTGAAGATGCGCGCAAAGCAGCCAAGGAATCTCAGCGCACTCGCGTTGCTGCCCTTCAGCCCGCTCGTATCGCTGTCAGACTGGATCTCAACCAGCTCGATAGCTTGATCTCTTCCAGTCACGAACTCTTTCGCAAGACTTCGAACGCACTCAAATCGGCAAAGACAAAATCCAACGATTTGGATGAGTTACAGACCACTGACGAAGAGATTGCAACAGCGTTTCTGACTGTTCAGGAGCAGATAATCAACCTGCGGATGGTTTCAATCGGGCGCATCTTGAAGCGCGCGGAACGAGCTGGACGCGCTGCGGCACGAGCGACCGGCAAAGACATCGTGTTCGAAACTGTTGGGCTTGATTTGAGACTCGACAAATTATTAGCCGAAGCGATTGCCAGTCCACTGATGCATCTTGTACGGAATGCGGTGGACCACGGTATCGAAACTCCGTCGGAAAGATCGCTGGCGGGAAAGCCCGCACACGGTTCGATCAGACTTGAAGCGATCAGTGAAGCTAGTCAAACAACGATTCGAGTTGTTGATGACGGACGAGGAATCAATCCTGAGGTGGTTTCTCGACGCGCGATAGAGGCAGGACTAATTCCGGCCGGAGCGACGTTAGATCTCCGACAAAGCTTGCGAATGATCTTTCGTGCGGGCTTTTCAACGGTCCAATCTAGTTCATCAACGTCTGGCCGCGGCGTCGGATTGGATGTTGTTGAATCTTCTGTGGAAGAGGTGGGCGGCGATGTTCGCGTTTCGACTCGGCCCGGAGTTGGTGCAACTTTTGCGATCAACCTACCGATGACGTTCGGCCTGATGCACTCGATGGTCGTGGTCTCAAACGGCTTTTCATACTGTCTCGACGCAGGCAGCGTTGTCAGCGCAAATATCATTCAGTCTCCACAGATTGAGCAAACACCGGACGGCGCTAAGTTAATCCAGGACGATGAAGTGCTTCCGATAACAGAGCTACGAAAGTTGTTGGAGCAGCCGCAGCTGGAGATGGAACAGATGCAGCAAGTGGTGGTTTGTGAGGTCGTGGGTAAAGAGAAGCAGTCTTCGAAAAAAATAGCGCTCGTGGTGGACAAGATACGTGGAACTGAGTCGGTATTGACGCGCAATCTCGGAAGTCACGCTGGACGCTGGTATGGAATTGCAGGCGCGACCGAGTTGCGAGACGGAAGTGTTGCGCTAGTACTGGATCTTCCCCGCCTTTTGAGTGGCATTCAATAGTCGTTTGTTACAGATAGCAGATTGGTCAAAGCCTGTATCATTCTCACCTCGCT
>DATBMP010000055.1:0-5011 GCA_036554845.1 Pyrinomonadaceae bacterium | reverse complement strand
AGAAGATCTATCAAGAGAAAACTGAACTGACCAAACTTTTGAGGTATTTACAACAAGCCGCCGAAGGATTGTCGAAAGCCCATGCAGCAGGAATTGTCCATCGCGATCTTAAGCCTGACAACATCATGATCACGAGCGATGGCTCAGCAAAACTGCTCGACTTTGGTTTGGCCAAACTGGTTGAGAATCGTCGTATAGCGCTGAGCGAAGACAGCGACGCGCTTACCGAAATGATGCAACCGCAATCCGTGCCAGGAACGGTGATGGGCACAGTCGGCTACATGTCGCCTGAACAAGCCCAGGGACGGATCGATGAAATCGATCAGCGCTCAGATATCTTCTCGTTTGGCTGCATTCTTTTTGAGGCTGTGACTCGCCGTAGACCTTTCGAAGGCATCGATACGATCGATACGCTTAATAAGATCATTCGCGAACCCACCCCTTCCATAATCGAGTTTCGGCCTGACCTTCCTGATCATGTGCAAAGAATATTGCGACGTTGCCTGGCCAAAGATCGTGAAGACCGTTACCAGACAATCAAGGATGTCGCCATAGAGCTAAGAGAGTTGCGTCGCGAACTCGAAGCGGCAGGCATGTACACGGCTCCAACGACTGGTGCGCCGGAAAACACAGATGGGACCACCATCGCCTCCCAAAGCGTTGGCACCTCAAGTTCAGTCGCCGCTTCCACAGTGACACTAGCATCGAGCATTGAGTACATCGTCAACGGAATTAAAGAACACAAACTTGCGGCCCTGATCGGTCTCGTTGCACTTATCGTCGCGGCGGTAGCTTTGACCGCTTATTTTCGTGCCGGGAATGCAGAAGGTTCTATTGATTCGATTGCGGTGTTGCCATTTGAGAATCGAAGCGTCGAACCGGAAACTGAGTATCTCTCCGAGGGTCTTGCTGAATCCCTAATTTACCGTCTGTCGCAGTTGCCGAACCTGCGAGTAACCCCGACGAGTGTGGCCTTTCGGTATAAGAGTGCGGCTGAGGACGCCGTTAAAGCAGGCAATGAACTCGGCGTCAGTGCGGTACTCGTTGGAAGAATCACCCAGCGTGGCGACAGCCTTACGATCAGCGCTGAACTGGTGGACGTCCGAAACAACCAGCTGTTATGGGGTGAACAGTACGACCGCAAGATCTCAGACTTGCTCGCGACCCAGCGCGAGATTGCGCGCGAGATTGTCGAGAAGCTAAGGCTTAGAGTTTCAGGTGAAGAGACAGGACTTGCGAAGCATTACACCGAGAGCAATGAGGCGTATCAGTTCTATTTAAGGGGACGATTTTACTGGAACAAACGAACCGAGGAGGGGATGCAGAAGGGCCTTGAGAATTTTCAGCAGGCGATCGATAAAGATCCCACCTTCGCCTTGGCTTACAGCGGCCTGGCTGACACTTACGCTCTGCTGGGCGCCGCGGATGCGAGCGGAGGCCTGCCGCCAGATGAGGCAATGCCAAAAGCGAAGGCCGCAGCGCTCAAGGCTCTGGAGATCGATGCCTCACTTGCCGAGCCTTACGTTTCGCTGGCCCATGTCAATTATTACTATGATCACGACTGGGTGGCAGCCGAACGCCGATACAAACGGGCCATTGAGATCAATCCCAATTATCCGACCGCACACCAGTGGTATGCAGTCTATCTAATGTCTGCCGGACGGCACGACGAAGCTTTGGCAGAGAATACCCGGGCGCAACAGCTCGACCCGCTCTCGATTCCTATCAACATGACTTTGGGGTGGGTACTGCTTAATGCACGCAAATACGATCAGAGCGCCGAGCAATTACGCAAGACCCTCGAAATGGATCAAAACTTTCCCCTCGCACATCACCGGCTTGGTCTCGTTTACGAACAACAAGGTAAGTACGCCGAAGCCATTGACGAGTTCAGGCAGGTCGTCAATCTGTTACCGGGAAAACCGCTGGGAATTGCTGCGCTGGGCCATGCTTATGCATTGTCCGGGAAAAGAGCGGAAGCACAAAAAGCTATAGCGCAGTTAGAGGAACTATCTAAACAGCGTTTTGTTTCGCCCGCTTTCATCGCGCTAATCCACACCGCGCTCGGCGACAAGGAGCAGGCTTTTGCCTGGCTTGAAAAAGCGCACACCGAAAACGACGCCAATCTGGCGCGGCTCAAAGTTGATCCCAGATTCGACCCGCTGCGTTCCGATCCCCGCTTTACTGATCTCGTGCGGCGCGTGGGCCTGCCACCATGATCCGATCTGAATGATGTCGGCTTCGCCTCAAACATTTAGGGAGTGGATTTGTTTTCGGCTCCGCCGGCGGATGTTAGCCGCGGGCTTTGCCCCGCCCGGAAGCAATCTCTAATGCATGGGCTTCGCCGGCGGCATAGGCTAATTCAAGTAATAAGGGCGGGGCCCGAACCGTGGGGCGAAGCCCCAGAAAATTAGAGTAGATTTGCTTCCGGCGGGGCAGAGTCACGCCTCACATCCGGCGGCGGAGCCGAAAAAGGTATTTAGACTCTTGAGGCAACGCCCGCTGAGCACCTCTTTCGGGCGGTTTCTGTTTTTGCTGCAACACGAAGACGGTGCACGTCATTGCAGAAAGATGGTGAGCGAAGGTGCTGGATTGAGTGCGTGAAAAGCAAAATACCTTTGGCGCATGGTTTTCATGACTTGCTGCGGGAGAAGGCGTAGAACATTCAGCTTCGAGTTCAAAGCCCGACATGTTGTTGCGAACAAAACCAATGTTCTAGTTTAGAAACGGGTCTTCCCCGGCAACTGCCTGAAGCCGCGATACAGACCTAACCATTGTTCGAAGCTCAGTTCCGTGGGAGTGGCTTTTAATGGAATCTCGAGATCGCGGGCCAGGAGTTTCCATTGCTTGTAGGTAAAGACGTTCTTAAATGCCAATCTGAGACTCGGTTTCCATCTCGCAAAACCGTACTGAACAAAATCGCGGTATGGACCAACATCCTGCGTTTCAATAAGCGGGCGGTCGCGTCGCTTGATCGACAGAAGCACCGAGTCGACACCCGGCACAGGCAAAAAGTCGGTGCGTCTCAATTGGGCCAGGATCTGGAACTCAAAAAAGGGCTTCGCCAAGATCGAAAATAGATTTTCTCTCGGAGACCCTGAGAATTTCTTCGCAGCCTCTCTCTGCAGTATCAAGAATCCTTCGCTTAGCTGAGACCGCTCATTTAGGAGCTTGCGTAGAACCTGCGCCGTGATGTTGTAAGGAATGCTTGCAAATATCTTGAGTTCTGAGATCCGAGCCTCTCGCCCGATCGGGGTGGACGCACTCTTGGTGCGTCGAGTACAGAACGAATAGGCAAGAAAATCCTTTTCAACTATCTCAACGTTATCGAACAGACGAAACCGCTCACGCAGACGACGAACGAGCACCGCGTCCTTTTCGATCGCGATTACCTGCTTGGCGACTCGTGCGAGCTCAGCAGTGATGATCCCGTTACCAGGACCGATTTCGTAGACCGTGTCGGTTGGCCCGATCGTACTCATCCCAACCAGGCGGTGGACCAGCTTTGGACTCTTCAGGAAGTTTTGCGCCAACCGGATTTGCCTGTGCCTCCGTGTTTCCATGTTTCACCTCCAGGAACTTGGTGAAACGAAAACGCGCTTTTCTGCGGAGGTCCTCTGCGATACTCCTCTCGAACGGGTGGTAGGCTTCGGCTGGCGGGTTGTTCTTTCTTTGTTTGAGCTCTAAAAGCAAAAGCCGCGAACCGAAGCGTTGCCAACGCTGGTTCACGGCACTCAAGTTCAATTTAAGACTTGAAACTTAGTCGTTCATCATTCCGCGAATCAGGGAGCTACGCTCATGGGACCATTCCACATTTTGTTCGCGGATTCGAATCAACATGCTCCCGACCATATTAGATGTTGTGCAGAATTGTCAAACACCTTAAGGCGTAGGTTTATCAGACTCTTTGGGCAAAGCCGTCTAGACAACTAAAACTTCCTTCCGACATACCAAATCTGCAATATTCAAAAAGACGCAACAAAATATTATTTCAATAAGGGTAGCGGGTTAAGAGATCTAAAGCATCGTTCGTCTGATCGGAATCTACTCACACTGCGTGTGGATCATTTCGGGTGTGCCTAGGACAAATACGATCCAATGATACTTACATTTCAAACTTCACCAGGGGGAACATGAGCAAGACATACGACGCGATTGTTGTCGGCGCGCGTTGCGCCGGATCTCCAACTGCGATGCTTCTCGCGCGCAAGGGTTACCGAGTGCTGGCAGTCGACCGCTCCACCTTTCCCAGCGATACCATCTCGACGCACCTGATACACCCACCCGGCATAGGCGCGCTTAAGCGATGGGGCTTGTTCGACCGCGTCGTCGCGACCGGGTGTCCGCCGATCGACACCTATGCCGTTGACTTCGGGGAGTTCACGATCGCGGGATCTCCCGAAAGCCCTGACTCGTCGGTCTCGTACGCCCCGCGCCGCACAGTACTGGACAAGGTGCTTGTCGACGCGGCTTCCGAAGCGGGGGCCGAAGTTAGAGAAGGATTTACCGTCGAAGAAATAGTGCTCGATGGCGACCGCGTTATCGGAATTCGGGGTCACAGCCGCGACGGAGAAACGGTCACCGAGTACGCCCGCGTCGTCGTTGGTGCTGACGGTCTGCACTCAATCGTTGCCCGTGCTGTGCACCCACAACAATACAACGAGAAGCCGCCGCTCCTGGCCGCCTACTACACCTACTGGAGTGGACTCCCGATGAACGGACGATTTGAAGTTTACGTCCGACCTTACTGCTCATTCGCGGCGTGGCCGACAAACGACGACTGGACGCTGGTGATCGCGGGATGGCAGTACAAGGAGTTCGAGGTGAAGAAGGCGGATATCGAAGGAAACTATCTCAAAGTAATCGACTTCGCGCCGAGTTTCGCCGAACGCATCCGCAGTGCTCGCCGCGAAGAGCGGTTCGCCGGCATGCCGGTGCCAAACTACTTTCGGAAACCCTTCGGCCCGGGTTGGGCCCTGGTGGGTGATGCCGGCTACAACAAGGACTTCAT
>DATBMP010000156.1:0-7500 GCA_036554845.1 Pyrinomonadaceae bacterium | reverse complement strand
TTTTGTGTTCAGAATCATTGCAACCGAACCAGCGGGGGTAAACCACCCTTCCCAACCTGAAATCTTTCCCAACTCGAAATCCCAAATCCCAACTCGAAATCCCAAATCCCAACTCGAAATCCCAAATTCCAAATTCGAAATTCCAATTTCCAAATTCGAAATTCCAATTTCCAAATTCGAAATTCCAATTTCCAAATTCCCATTTCCTGCACCTACCGTTGCCCAACCGGATCGTAATAACTCAACTCGCCATCAACCTGTCGATAAAAACTCTCGCATCCGTGATCAAGCATCTCCTTGACCCAAGGTGCGACTGCAATTCCGTTTCGCTCCATTTCCCGAACCGTCGGGCGCACGCCAAGGCTGTCCCAGATTTCGAAGGGGCCTAATTCATGCGCGTATCCCCAGCGAACAGCACGGTCAACATTCACCAACTGATCTGTGATCTCGGGAATTCTGCGCGCAGCATAAGCCATTGCGTTGTAGACCACATGTCGGGCCAACGCGCCGACACGGTCATTCAACGACAAGACAAACTTCAGTCGCTCCCCAAGAGGATTGATCTTCAAAGCCTCCTCGCGTGAAGGCAGGTCTGGTTCGCGTCTGGGTCGATATTCGAGCGTTTTGAGATCCAATGAAAGAATGTTTTCCTTCGAACCATTTGCGGGTTTGCGATAAAACCCCTGACGGGTCTTGTCACCCAGTCGTCCGCGTTCCATCTGGGCCTTGCGCAACGAATTCAACCTCGGCTCGCGCAGGACGTCGCGTGTTTCATCCTCTGGAATCAGCTCGTAAAGATTGGTGGCAACACCGTACGAAACATCGAGACCAACCAGATCCTGCAAACGAAAGATTCCTGTCTTTGGCCTGCCGATAACTGGTCCCATGATCGCGTCAGCCTCTTCCACGGTGTACCCGGCTCGAAGAATGTACTCGAGCGCGATTGCGCTCGTGACGGAGCCATAGCGATTCGCAATAAAGTTTGGAGTGTCTTTGCAAACAACCACTCCCTTGTCCAGGCGCCTCGTCGCGAACTGGGTCATAAAGTCGACTATCTCGGGATCAGTATCTGGAGTAGGAATTACCTCGAGCAGTTTCATGTATCGAGGAGGATTGAAGAAATGTGTTCCGAGAAAGTGTGACTTAAAATCTTGCGAGCGTCCCACGGCTATTGAAGCGATAGGAAGTCCGGAAGTGTTACTCGAAACAATGCTGCCCGGCTTTCTCACGTTGTCGACTCGTTCCATCAAGGATCGCTTGGTTTCCAGCTGTTCCACAATAGCCTCAACGATCCAATCGGCAGCGGCGACACGGCCCAAATGGTCCTCGACATTTCCAATTGTCACGAGCTCGGCTGTTTCAGGAGTTAAGAAAGCGGGAGGTTGCCATCGTTTCAGACGTTCGAACTGATCCGCGACGATTCGATTTCGCACTTCAGGATTGGTGATGGCGAGTCCAAGACTTTCTTCGTCAGGCGTCAACTCAGAAGGCGCGATATCAAGGAGGTCAACCGGCACACCCGCATTCGCCACAACGGCAGCAATGCCGCCACCCATCGTGCCGGAACCGATTACAGCCACGCGAGTGATCTGTCTACTCACAATCCACCTGTGACTTCGAGAACTTGTCCAGAAACGTAATCGCTCAGTGGTGAAGCGAAGAAGAGAACAGCGCCGGCACCTTCGGCGGTGGTCCCGGCGCGGCCCATCGGAATGAGTTTGAAAGCGAGGTCACGATTGGCCTGCGGGATACCAAGAGTGATGTCAGCAGCTTCGCGCGTGATGTGGTCGCCCAGTTCCTTCGCTTTTGTGAGACGTGTCTCGATGAAACCGAATGCGACCGCGTTTACTTGTATGTTGAACTGGCCCCACTCTTTTGCGAGTGTCTTGGTAACACCCACGATGCCTGCTTTTCCAGCAGCGTAGTTTGTTTGTCCGGCATTGCCGCGAGTGCCAGTCGTAGACGAAATGTTAACAATCTTTCTTGGCGAGGCCTGGCCGATGGTTGCTTTCTCGCGCTTAGCTGTTTCGCGCAGATACTCAGAAGCGGCACGGATAATTCGAAACGGCGCGGTCAGATGCACCTCGAGCATTGCGTACCACTGTTCGTCACTCATTTTGTGCACAGTGCCGTCCCAGGTGTAACCGGCATTGTTCACGATTACATCGATGCCTCCGAAACGTTTGAGCGTGGCGCTGATAAGACTGGGTGCGAATTCGGGTTGCGTCACGTCACCGGGAAAAGCAAAGGCTTCAAATTCGTTGTTGTTGATGAAGGCGGCAGCTTCGTTGGTTAGGTCGGCGTCGATGTCTGAAAGAACAACACGTGCGCCGTGTGCAGCGAAGGTCTCAGCGCAGGTGCGCCCGATCCCACGCGCGGCTCCGGTGATAATGGCGACTTTGTTTTCTAGTAGCATGGGTTTGTTGTCATTGGTCAGTTGTTAGCACCTGGGCGCCATGGTGGTACTTGATTCGATACCACGAGAGCGCCCCCGGGTGCTGACAACTGACAACTGACCTCTGACCACCGACCACCGACCACCGACCCCTACTCCTCCCGCAACACCCTCCGCAAAATCTTTCCCACTGCGGTCTTCGGCAAGCTTTCACGAACGTCAATAATGCCAGGCACTTTAAACTCGGCCAGACTTTTCCTACAGTGGTTCGTTAATTCTTCAATCGAAACATTCGCATCGGGTTTCAGCACGATGCAGGCCTTTACGGCTTCACCTCGATACGCATCAGGCACACCGATCACCGCCGCTTCAAACACCCCGGGATGCGCATACAAAACTTCTTCGACTTCAGACGGGTAAACGTTGAAGCCGCTCACGATAATCATGTCCTTCTTGCGCTGCACAATGTAGAAGTATCCATCTTCATCCATGCGCGCTACGTCGCCGGTGTAAAGCCAGGTTACTCCATTAGCATCTGTTCGCAGCGTGTTCGCTGTTTCCGCCGGTTGATTCCAATACCCAAGCATCACTTGTGGACCAGCGATACACAACTCACCTTCTTTTCCAATCGCAACTTCATGTTCGCCGGTTTCAAGATCCACAATCTTCACGTCTGTATCAGGTATCGGAAGTCCGATGCTGCCAGGTTTGCGTCGCGCTAACGAAGCAGTTGTATGCGTCACCGGCGAAGCTTCCGAAAGTCCGTAACCTTCGCAGAGCGTTCCGCCCGTAACTCGCTCGAACTGTTCAATCACTTCAAGGGGCAAAGGAGCCGAACCGCTGTTAAAGGCCCGTACTCGATCCAAGCCGTACTCTTTTGCGCGCGGATGATTGAGAAGCGAAATGTAAATCGTTGGCACTGCCGGAAAGTATGTCGGTGTGTAGTCACGTATCGCAATCAGCAAGGCTTCAACATCATATTTCGGTATCAGCACCTGTCGCACACCGTGCCAAACCCCGCCAATCATCCCAACCGTGAAGCCATAGATGTGAAAGAAGGGAATCACTAGTAAGAAGGTATTCTCTCCGCGTTTGCCCGGACGAAAGACCCAGCCTTCGGTTTGGACCACGTTGGCGAAGATGTTGTAGTGGCTCAACATCGCACCCTTTGGCTTTCCGGTCGTGCCCCCGGTGTACTGCAAGACGGCCACATCCCGCTCTGGATCGATCTGCACAGATGGAAGATCGATCTCGGTTACGCCGTCTATTAGATCAGTAAAACGCATTGCGCCTTCAACAGCGGTGCAGGGAATGGCAGCCGCAGAATATTCGCCTGCCGAAGTGATGATCAGAGTAGGAATAATTGATGCGCCACTCTGTTCGCGCACTGAATTAACTACAGGGACCAGCAGGTCGAGTGCGATTAGAGCGCTCATCCCTGAGTCACGTGCGACGACTTCCAACTCACGCGGCGTGTAGAGTGGATTGACGTTTACAACCGTGGCGCCGATTCGCAGCACTGCAAAAGCTGCGATCAGATACTGAGGACAGTTCGGCAGCATGATTCCGATCCGATCATGCTGCTTGAAACCAAGTCGAGTTAGTGCAGTTGCAAATCTATCCGAGCGTTCTTTTATCTGGGCGAAGGTAAGTTGTGCACCCAGGAAGATGGTGGCGGTGGCCTCAGGCACGTCGGCAGTGGCAACCCGCAGGATCTCGTGAAGTGAACGGCGGGGATAATTATTGTGGGCACGTATCCAGTAATCGTAATGGTTGAGCCATGGGCGTGCAGCATATGGCGAAGGAGCAGTCTCACTCACGGGCTTTGCAGTGCTCATCGATAATCTCCCGAGCAAAAGAATTGTTGATTGTTAATCGTCAATCGCAAATCGAAAATCAAACTATCGTGCGTCCTCCATCAACAACGATCGCTTGTCCAGTGATGTAATTTGAAGCGTCTGACGCCAGGAAAACCGCAACTCCTTTTAATTCACCCTCCTCGCCAACGCGCGGAATTGGATTGACTGCTTTGATCGCGGGTTCTGCCAATTGAATCGCCGGATCCGCAAGCCGCGAATGAAAGAAACCAGGCGCAATGGCATTAACTCGGATGCCTTGCCTTCCCCATGACGCCGCCAGTTCCCTCGTTAAGCCAAGGAGACCTGCCTTGCTCGCTGCGTAGCCTGCATAGTATGGACCAACGGCCGAAGACTTCATTCCGGAAACCGATGCAACGTTAATGATTCGACCGTATTCGCGCTTCAACATCTCCCGTCCGGCAGCTTGCGCAAAAAGAAAAGCACCCGTCAGGTTGATGTCAATGACTCGCAACCACTTTTCCACCGCCATCGTCTCAGGCCGCTCACCCCATGAAACACCGGCGTTGTTGATGAGGACATCAATCTGCCCGTAGCTCTCGATCGTTTTATCGATCACTTGCTGGACCTGTTCGGCGTTGGCAACGTCGCACAACATGCCTTCACATTTGAAGCCACGCTCGCGAAACTCTTTCACGGTTGGTGTCAACCACTCATCACGGCGGGCACAGATCATGAGTGCCGATCCGGCTTCCGCGAGTCCTTCAGCCATCTCTTTGCCAAGACCGCGCGATGCACCCGTAACGATTGCTACTCGTCCTGTCAGATCGAAAAGATCACGGACGTGTTTGGTCATACTTTATACCTCATCAGGTTAGGGTTTCGGCGTTCGCAGTGTCCACAACCATTTGCGCGATTCGTTCACGATGCAAGGTGGCGTCGCCGAACATCGTCTCAGCTGATTTGCTGCGCTTGTAATAGAGCTGGAGATCGTGTTCCCACGTGAATCCAAGGCCACCGTGGATCTGCACGCCGCGATTTGCGACTTCACGAAAAGCATCCGAACAGTAAGCCTTGGCCATTGAGACGCTGAGATGGCCCATCGGATCGTTCTCCGACAAGGCCCATGCTGCAAAGTAAGTTGCTGAGCGGGCACTCTCGGTCAGCAACAACATGTCGGCGCACTGGTGCTGCACCGCTTGAAATGATCCGATTACTCGTCCGAACTGTTGCCGCGTCTTCGCGTACTCGACTGATGTATCGAGGATCCACTGCATTCCACCTACCATTTCACCGCACAAGGCGACGGTTGCCACATCAATAGCCGCTCGCAGTGCGCCTTTCGCATCGCCATCCGCGCCGAAAGCATCAGCGGCACTAACTCGGACATTTTCAAAAGTTGCCTTATAGACTTTACGCGTCGCGTCCATTGAAGGCATCGGTTGAATGCTCAAGCCTTTGCTGCCGCGCTCTATTGGCAGCAGCGTCACCCCGTCGCCATTGCGCGTCACACAGATCACGATGTCGGCGACGTCGGCATCATTCACAAAAAGCTTGTTACCAGTAAGATTGAACCAATCGCCGTCTCGCACGGCTTTTAGTTTGATCGATTCAATTTGCCAACATGCGCTCTCTTCAAGGAATGCGAGAGTCGCTTTTAACTCGCCGGCAGCAATTGCCTCGAGGTAGCGACTGAGTTGGTTCTCGCTCCCGGCGCGTTCGATTACTGATGCGGCTGTTACAGTCGAAAGAAATGCGCCAGGCAGACACGCGCGACCCATCTCCTCAGCAACGATTACGAGTTCTACTGGTCCAAGTCCGAGACCGCCATAAGATTCAGATATTGTGAGCGCGGTCCAGCCCTGGTCTACGATGGCCTGCCAGAGATCGCTGTCGTGGGCGGTGTCAGTGGCCATCAACTGTCGCACTTTTGCAGGTGGACAGGCGCGGCTGAGAAACTCACGAGCGGATTGCTTCAGCAGTTTCTGTGGTTTGCTTAGATCGAAGTCCATTTCATCCTGGCCACTCGGTACGAAAGAGACTCAGCAACAATTTCTCTGTCGACCCGGATTCCACGAAGGTGCTTCATTCACGTGAGAAGAAAGCATCAGTCGAAAAACTTGAACTGACAATCGACAAGCGACAAACGGCAATCTTTTCAGTAACTCTTCGGCAGACCGAGCACGCGTTCCGCAATGATGTTTCGCTGAATCTCGCTGGTGCCCGCCTCAATGGTGTTTCCTCGTGCTCGCAGGTACCCGTACTCCCAGCGACCACCATCAAAATCTTTCAGTTGACCGTATGGACCAAGAATCTCCTGCGCAATCTGCTGTGTTCGTTGGTTCATCTCGCTCCAGTACAGCTTCTGTATCGATCCTTCCGGACCAGGTGTTCCGGTCTTTGATAGTGACGTCAGCGCCCGATTTGTGTTCAAACGCAAGATCTCTAGTTCTAAATAGGCCTGCGCCAGCTTCTGTCGGACGAGCGGATCCTGACTCGCGGGGCGACCATTGCGTTCAACCTTGCGCGCACAAGATATCAACGCACCGAGATTGCGTCTAAAAACAACTTGAGCGCCGGTACCAAGATTTGCTCGCTCGTTCATCAACGCTGTGATCGCCGTGGTCCAACCTTTGTTTATCTCTCCTAAAACCTGCGAGGGCCCAACGCGGACGTTTGAAAAGAAGACCTCATTGAATCCTTCATCGCCTGACATCTGTCGCAGCGGACGGACGGTCACGCCTTCACTCTTCATATCGAGAAGCAGACAGGTGATACCTTTGTGTTTTGGTGCTTCGGAATCCGTCCGGACAAGTAACAGACACCAGTCGGCTATCTGTGCAAAGCTGGTCCAGATTTTCTGTCCATTGACGATGAATTCTTCGCCGTCGCGAGTAGCCCGCGTGCCCAATGCTGCCAGGTCGCTGCCTGCGTTTGGTTCTGAAAAGCCCTGACACCAGATCTCTTCTCCGGAAAGGATCGTCGGCAGATAGCGAGCCTTCTGATTGTCGATTCCCATGGCGATGATCGTTGGTCCAACAAGCGAAAGACCAATAGTGCCGATCAATGGTGGGGCGCTTGCGCGCGCTAACTCGGCTTGAAAAATAGCCTGCTCCATCAACGTCGCGCCACGTCCACCAAACTCATTGGGCCAGGATATGCCGGCCCAACCAGCTTCAAAGAGTCGTCGCTGCCAATCGCGGAGGTATTCGACGTAGGCGTGGTTGCCTTCGGCACTGGTTGAACTGCTGCCTGTCCACGGTTGCGGCACATTCTTCTCGAGCCAGG
>DATBMP010000174.1:0-13754 GCA_036554845.1 Pyrinomonadaceae bacterium | reverse complement strand
AATCAGGGGTGATTCGCTAATTCCCCAGTTGATATTCTTGCCCCCAAACTTCTCTAGAACGTTTTGCGACCAGAGCACTCGACCCGTCGTAGTGTCAAAACAGGAGAGATCTCCATTCGCTCCGAGCGCGTAACCCTTATTGCCTTCGATGGTCGGGGTTCCCCGAGGCCCATCACCGCGGCTGTCTTTGTAAACAGTGCCGTGGGGTGTGGACCAGGCTTCTTTTCCAGTCGCGACATCAAAAGCGATCAAGTACTCCTTGTCGCCCCGAACACCCATCGTGAAGATTCGTCCCTTCGACACAGCCATCGACGAGTAGCCACGTCCGGCGCCGACGGCTTTCCATACTAATCGTGGACCACCTTCGGGCCACTGCTTGAGCAATCCAGTTTCTTTGGAAATTCCGTCACGATTCGGGCCGCGCCATTGCGGCCACTCTCCAGCAGTCTGTGCAATTGCCGTTTGACTAAGACAGAGAAGAACGACTACTGCACTCACTGACTTGACGCTCAAAGTTCTCATGATTCGAGTTCCTTCCTTCGACTGTGACCGTGTCCTGATTGCTACGGGGAGGTGTGTTTATTGGCGATTGTCGATTGTCGATTGATTTTTGTAATCGGAGTTCGCTTGTGATGATGGCTAAAGGTTAGCAGCAGATCAGCAATCGCCAATCGACAATCGCCAATCACCTACTTCTTTATAAATATGCGTTTGGTTTCGAATGAACCATTTGGACCATCGATGTACATATCGATGATCAGTTCGCCATTCAGCATGGTCCACTTGCGCGTGAGCTGACTTGTGACTGGTCCCTTCTCTGTTTGGCTGGTCGTAGTCTCGTTTACGACCACGCCTTTCCCCTCGGGCAGCCAGTTGGCCGTGCGCTTTCCTTTTCCCGGCGGCGCTCCCGGCGGGCCCAACGGAGTGAACTCGTGCTCTTTGCCATCCAGAACGTAGTTGTCCTTTACACTACGCTCGTTGCCCGGTTGGATAAGTTTCGTTTCGAGTTCAATCTGATCTCCGGTCTGCTTGACGACCATGGTTTGTTGCATATTGCCAGGCATTCCAAAGCTTCTTGCCCGATCCATCGTCCATTCACCGCTAAAGTCAGGTTTCTGGGCGGCCACAGTGATGAACGAGATCAGTAGCAACGCCGTACTCGCGAATAGAAGTTTGCCTCTCATGTCGCTTCTCCTTTTTGGATCACGCTAGACAGATCTCAAACCTAACCGCGCGATAGCTGACGCCATTCCTGGTCGTGCTGGTAACCGGTTTAATCAGGTCGCGATGTTCGATCAAACTGTCCTTTACATAATTTCGATTAGGGTTCCCTTCGAACTTTGGATCGGTTTCGAAGAAGAGCTGCGTAATCAAACCTCTTCGTCCGGGCGCACTGATGCGATAGTGAATGTGCTGAGCGCGACCGCCATACCCAGCCGGCATCACGGTTTCGTACTGGTACTCACCATTGTCGGCAATCGGGATCTCACCACGACAATGAAAACCACTCATGTCGTAATTGCCAGAGGAGTCGGCATGAAAGACTTCCAGCACCGCGCTTGTTAACGGCTTTCCAGCAGTATCAATCACTCGACCGCTAACCAGCAGCGGCGTGCCTGATTGTGCGCGTTCCAACAACTTCTCTCGGCGCGGTGAACCGCTGCGATAGAAAGGCCCAAGCGAACTAGACGGAGTGGGAGTAAGGACTTTCTGAATTGCTGAAGTCGAGGGAAGGCTTCCAATTAAAGAGTAGCCAGCCGTTACCGCTCCTGCTCCAAAGAGAAGGTAGCCAAATTCTCTGCGAGACACTTTGTTCATTGCAACCTCCGGAACGCCGCTATTTTCGCGACTCGGCATAGAAGGTCTTGTTAATAATCTTCCATTCACCGTCGATCTTCAAAAGAGACATGTAGTCAGTGAAACGCACACTTGGATAATCGAGAACGATCTTCGCAATCGCCGCATTGCCTGAGATGTCAATATTCTCGATCGATCGTTTTCTTTGAGCCTCATCATCAGCCGGCTTTCCGGCAGCGCGGGCAATGTATTCCTCGCTGGTTAACTGCCAGTATTTACCATCGCGTACAGCAAAGAGTTTGGCGTCTGGGTGAAAGGCCTTGCGAAAGTATTCGCCCTGCCCGGTCGCGTGCCCTTTGATGTAGTTGTCGAGGGCCTGCCGCACTCCCGCCTCTTCACTGGTTTGGGCCACAGCAATCGATGAACTGAGGACAGTCACGATTGCGAAGATCGAAAGTATAAGTGCTGTCTTTCTCATTCACGTCCTCCTAGAAAACCAGCTTCGCCCCGAATTGAATGTGTCGTGGATCACGCGCCGTTGTGATGCGACCAAAAGACGGAGAGCCGAGGAAGTTGTCAGGGAAACCAAGGTTCGGATGATTGAAAAGATTGAAGACCTCAGCACGAAGTTGAAGATTTAGTCGTTCGGTTATCGCAGTCCGCTTTACCAGCGATGCATTGAAGTTTTGATAACCCGGACCATCAAGAATATTCCGTCCCGCGTTTCCAAATGTTCCGGGAGCCGGGAAGACAAAAGCCGTGGTATCAAACCAACGTTCTGGTGTCGGGTTTGACAGGGTCGGATTGCGCACAACGTTGGGTCGATCGTTCGCACCGAAACCCAGCAACGAACGACCGGTACCGCTGTTGTCGATCTCGGACAACAATGCAACCGTGAAGGGCGCCCCCGATTGCAACGTCAGAATACCGAACGTCTGCCAACCACTTAACAAGGTCGTCACCCAACCATTGTCGGCCAGATATTGACGGCCATGACCAAAAGGAAGGTCGTAGGTGTAGCTGAACGACAACCGATGTCGAACGTCGAAGTTTGATCGACCGCGTTCACTTCGCAGGTCATATGAGTTCTGCGGAAAGTTCGCATCGCCCGTGCTCGTGAAAAAGTTCGACGCATCGTCCAACGACTTTGACCATGTGTAAGAAGCAAGAGCCGCCAGTCCGCGCGAGAACCGTTGTTGAAATCTTGCCTGCAAACTGTGATAGCTCGAATTCGCCCGCGATTCGATGATGTCGATGTCGTCGAATCGCGGATCAGGACGAGGAACAACCGGCAAGCCTGGCGGCAGCACGCTCGGCTGCGGTTGGTTAATGTCACGCGCCGTCAACAGCTTCGTTCCCTTCGAACCAACGTAGGCAATCTCAAGGATCCGGCTTGACCCAAGCGACTGCTGAACGTTCGCGTTCCAATGTTGCATGTAGCCAGTTCTCAGATCTCTTTGAATGGCGAATGCGGAGTCAGGAAGCGGCAACGGAAAGAACGTCGGGAATGGGTCATTTAGTGTCAGCGGCAATCCTGGGAGCGAGAAGAAGATGTTGTTATCAAACAACGGCGAGTTGAAATAGAGCGCTTCTCCCGGAGCCAACGGCAACTGGTCATAGTAAACGCCGTAGCCAGCTCGCAAAACCGTCGAGCCCTCGTCTCCAATCGTCCATGCCAATCCAACTCGAGGGGCAAAGTTGTTCTTGTCGGATTCATGTCCGCCTCGCGGTACGCCGTTGGTTCCCGGCGTTACGATCGTTCGGGTCACTGTGTCGAACACACGTGCACGATCTGCGGCGTCCACTGGCGGCGTGTTGAATTCGTAGCGAAGACCAGCGTTGAGAGTTAGTTTCGGAGTTAGGCGAAAGCTGTCATCGATAAAAACGTTGTAGCTTGTGGTCCGCAACTGTTGCGGGTTATCGACTTGAGCCACGCTGGTCAGCAGAGGAAAACCGAGCAACAGATCCCCGAGTGCATTGAATGTGATCTGGCCGAAAGGCGAGAACTGCAGTCGCCCTCGGGATTCAACATCGCGAAACGCATTCTGTTGCGTGTAGCGAATGTCGCCCCCGAACTTAATCAAATGATTGCCGCGAACAAGCGTGGCTGTGTCGAAGATTTGATAAAGGTTCGTAACGCTGTTCTGCGGATTGTTTCCTTCATCACCCAAAGGCGAGAAACCGGTGATGCTGATAAAGCTCAAACCAAGATCTCGTTCGCGTGGCGAGATCACCGGCAACCCAACGTCGACGTTTGTCCGGCTTGCTTCCTGGACGATGGAAGAGGCGACTCGAGTAAAGGCGAATCGCGCTTCATTGACCAACGTGGGAGAGAACACGTGCGTCTCGCCCACCATCAAGTTCTGGTTGCGACGCTGCACTGTGTCACCAAAGCCAGGCACAAGGGAAAAGGCCGGACCGGTGAAGGGCTCAAAAAGATCACGTTCGCCAAAACTGTAACGCACAACCAAACTCGAATTGGAAGTGAAGCGGTGGTCCAACCTCACGTCAAAACTGTCGGTATCATCACTTTGAGTTGGAGAGGAGACGAAGTTCTGAGTTGGCACGTTGCGATTTGGTAGCGGATAGAGTGCCGCGATGGCCCGGCCCACCGGGTTGATCATGAAATCGGGAATGCGACCGTTAACAAAAGGCTGACCCGTAAACGGATTGATTGGCACACCAAAGATGCTTTGCGAGAAGTCGCCCGATCGTTCCGCAGCCGTCGGAACGTTCGTGATTCGCGTGATTCCCTCTCTCGACCTGCCGCCCTCGTAATCCACAAAGAAGAAAGTTTGATTCTCCCGAATTGGCCCACCAATTGAACCGCCGAATTGATTGCGCAGGTATTTTGGTTTTGATTCGGACGCCGGCGCGAAGAAATTTCGTGCATCCAGCGCGGCGTTACGATGAAACCAGTAGAGCGAGCCGTGAAATTCGTTTGAACCGGACTTGGTCACTACGTTGACTTGTCCGCCAGGATTGCGTCCAAACGAAGCATCGTAACTGCTGGTCGCAATCTCGAACTCGCGAATCGCGTCGACCGAAGGCTTCACCGCAAAACTATTTAATTTTGGATCGACGTTGTAAACACCATCGAGGAGAAAGTTGTTAGCGTCCTCGCGCGCACCGTTAACGCTGAACGCGAAGTCGCCTCGGACTGAACCGGCTGAACCCGGTGCAGCAGGAACGGCGCCCGGCACCAACAAAGTCAGCTCATAAAAGTTGCGACCGTCTAATGGAAGATTTTCTACCTGTCGATTCTCGATCACAGTGCTTAGCGCCGAGGAGTCCTTCTTTAGATCCGAAACCTCTGAAGTGATCAGGTTCGGATCAGTCGTAACCGCGCCCACCGATAACAAGGCATCGAAGCGCAGTTCCTGATTTACTTTGAGAGTGAAGTTTGTCCCATAGGCAGCAAAGCCGCTGGCAGAAACCTTTAATTGATAGAGGCCGGGTTCAAGCGCGGAGATTGCGTACTCGCCATTCTCGCTGGTTGTGACTACTCGCGTTTGTCCCGTCTCTTCATTCGTGAGTCTGATTTCAGCTCCAGGAACAGTTGCGCCGTTCGGATCAGTGACCGCGCCACGAATTGACGCGCGATGGGTTTGAGCATTTGCAATGAACGTGAGGGCTAGTATTAGCGCCAGCACCCTAGCGATTCTGGAGGTCAACACAGAGAATCTCCCTTACTAAAATTTGGAAGGAATTACGTAAAATTATAAGTGGTCCTGAGCGTTTGAATACATTATTACCAGAACCACTCAGATTTGTCCTGAAGATTTTTTCTTTGCCCTACGAATGCGAGAAACTGTTTCTCGCTGAGCTGAGACGCACTCGAGCTACTACGATTGAAACCCGCAAAAGGTTCTTTCTGATTGACATTTAGCGGATGACAATCGAGGATTGCCACTCCCTCTGATCGTAAAGTTGCAATTGCCAATTGATGATTGGAGATTGATACCGGAATCGGCCGTTGGCAATCATCAACCGGCAATGTCGAGGAGCCACACGCTACGAATCGATGTGCTGACTCTCGAGCCACCAGGACCTTAGGTTTCACAAAGTCTTTCTTGCTTCAACTGGGACATCACAATAGAAAGTTATAGCTACTTCTCATCTTCGGAGGAACTTGATGCTCTGGATCATCTTTGCTTTGGGCGCAGCGCTCGCCTGGGGACTTTATGGACCAGCTTTACATCGCGGGCAGGTGGCGTTGGGTAATCCGATGCGTGCACTGCTTTGTGTGGGAGTGGCCTACTTCTTAATCGGAGTGTTGGTGCCGGTGGCGAACCTTTCTTATCAGGGAGGACTACAGGGATTCAACATGAAGGGCTCGCTGGGAGCCTTGGCTGGTGGAGCGCTCGGGGCGATCGGAGCGGTCTGTATAATCTTTGCTTTTAAGTCAGGTGGGTTGCCGACCTACGTGATGCCGTTGGTATTTGCGGGAGCGCCCTTGGTGAACGTCCTTTTCTCGATGTGGTTGCACCCACCAAAAACCGCCCCCAATCCGCTGCTCTACCTGGGATTTGTTATGGCAGCAGTGGGAGCGGGTCTGGTGTTGTACTTCAAACCACAGTCTTAGAGAAGAATAATCCGGGTGGTTACTTCTCTTCCAGTTTCTTCAACATCGCAGTCGCATTACTGTTCTGGGGATTCAGCTCGAGCGATTTCTTGTAATTTTGAATCGCTAGTTCTTTCTCCCCATTCACCATGTACGCCTCACCCAGACTGTCGTAGGTGTTGAAGCCCTGCGGATACGCTTCAACATTCAACTTGAAGATCTCGATCGCCTCTTTCACCTTTTGCGATTGAAGCAGGAGATAACCAAGTGTGTTCAGCTCGGGTTCACCAAAATCATATAGGTTTGCCTGCCGTGCTTTGAGATCTCGATATTCCGAAACGCCGGCAGCAATTCCTTTGTCCTGCACTGTCTTGAAGATCTTCTCGCCAATCGACATCTTCGGAGAGCTGTACGGCTTGTCGTAAAGAATGTTTGTGAGCTCGCGTTCGAGGCGATTTAGATTTCCACCCTGTGAAGTGTTATCCAGCAATATGATTAGATGCTTCTCCGCTGGAAACCTGGTGATCACAGTATTGAATCCATTGATTCCGCCACCATGCTTGATCCTTTGAACACCTTCTGAGCCTTCAGTAAAGCTCACCTTGTTCACTACCCAGCCGTACGCGTAATCATCCAGGTGGGGCTTAAACATCAGGTCCTTCGATTGGGCCGTCAACACTTGTTCCGTGTAAAGTGCCTGGTCCCACAGATAAAGATCTTCAACGGTCGAATACATCGCGCCTGCCGCATAAGGAAGCGACATGTCGAGGTAGGGCGCGTTCACATAACCGTTAGGTCTCTTTTGATAACCAATAGCCCGCTTCTCGATGATCGTGTCGTGACGATCGTAGCCCGTGTTCTTCATTCCGAGCGGCAGGAAAATCTTTTCTCTGAGCGCTCGTTCGTAAGACTGACCCGTTACCTTCTCAATGATTGCGCCTAACAGAAAGTAACCTGAGTTGTTATAGGCAAACTTGCTGCCCGGTTCGAACTCCAGATCTCCGCTCGTATACTTCTTAACGAACTCCTCGACGGAATAGGGATCGCGACTCACTTCGTTGAAGAAGTTCGGCATGCCGGTGTAGCTCGGAATTCCCGAAGTGTGATTCAGCAGTTGGTGGATCGTGATTTTGTCGCCCGTGTCCTTGCGGTAGTTCGGGAGGTAATCAGTTATTTTCCCGTCGAGCTTAATTTTCCCTTCTTCGACGAGTTTCATAATCAACGTGGCCGTGAACTGCTTTGTAATCGAGCCCAGTCGAAACTTGGTGTCAGGCGTGACGGGAATGTTCCATTCCATGTTTGCTAGTCCGAGCCCCTTCTTGTAGATCACCTTTCCATTTTCGGCGACTAAGACGGAACCGTTGAAGAGCCGGTACTTGTTTGCCTGCGTCATCACTTCATCGATCTTCTCTGCTTTAGTCTGAGCTGCTTTCTGTGCGTATGCCGCTGCCTGCAAAGACAGAACCGCCGCAACACAAAGCGCTATCACTCTCGTGTGAATCAGAACTCGGTCAATCATGACATCTCCTATCCATTGGCGAAGGTCGGCACCTATCTAGCCGTTTTTAAATAGTTCTCTGCTTCCAATCGTTCGGGGAGATCCGGATCCGCGTGCTTCCACTGCTCGAGCAACTTTAGATAATTTTCCATGGCTGCCTGTTTGTCGCCACTCCGTTCGGCTGCGCGAGCCATGCCGAGCAACGAACGCGCCCTGTTTGGTTGTCTCAATAACGATATCTGGAACTGCTTAGTTGCATCGGCAGGTTTGCCGGCTGCGAGTAGGATCTCTCCGTACAACTCATGTGAAGGTTTGATATTTCCCGGCGGACCAGAGGGAGGACCCATCTGCTCTTCCAACTCTACGGCCTTCTGCATCAACTCTGTAGCTTTATCGAATTGCTTGTCGGCCGACATTTGCAAAGCCATAACCTGCAACATACCCACGCCCGTTCCACTCGAGCCTCCGGTGTTTGCTTCAACCGGCGGTTTTGATGTTCCGTTGTGACTCGCTGCGATACCGCGAACCCACACAGGCAATCTTTGGCCACGCGAGACGCGAACAGTAACGTCACTTGATGCTGGCTGCGATGCTCCATGTGAACCATGTGCGCCGGCAGCAGGTGTTGAAGCTGTTGGACCACCTTCAGGTGTTTCAGGAAAGAGTTTCGCCGCCAGATCCCATCGCTCGGTTTCGATCACAAATGCTGCGGCCATGTTGGCGTAGTTGCTCTCGTAATAGCCTGGCCGCAATTTGTTTTCGTAAGTGGTCTCAGTCATGGTCTTCTTCATGATACCGAGAAGTTCTTCCGCCTTCTTGTAACGACCTTGCTGAAGATAAACATAGAGAAGCCAATGAAGACTGTGATAGTCGCGAACGCTGGGAGATAGATTTTTGCGCTTCATCCACGCTTCCGACGCGGCCCAGGCAGATTCGTTTGAGGCCGCTGCGTCGGACCACATTCCCAGTTGAAGAAAGATGTGCGAGGGCATGTGACGAGCGTGATGCGCTTCGGGTGCGATGCTCGCGTAACGACGCGCGGCCGGCAACGCGAGGATTGCATGTTCGGGATCGTCAAATGCGTGAATGATGTAATGCGCCGCGCCCGGATGGTTTGGGTTCTTCTGATAAACATCGAGTGCGATGGCGCCAGCGCGCGCCTGCAGTCGATAACTCTTCCCCGAGTAATCTACGAGACCAAGCAGAGACAATGAATAAAAAGCGGCAGCATCAAGATCGTCCGGGTACTCGCGATAGATCTTCTCCATCGCTTCGGAATAGGCCCGGTCGCGAGCTGATTTGTCACCTTCTCCGTATAGCAACTTCACTGCATTTAGATAAGCGCGTTCCCGTGCAGTGGTTTTGGGCGTGTCCTTAATCTTGGCTATTACTGAACGGGCTGAGGGAGAATCCTGCTCCGACCAAAGCGGATGATTGTGGGCCATCGCCTCGCCCCAATAACCCATCATGAAATCTGGATCGATGCGCGTTGATTCCCGAAAGGCTTCCAACGCCTCCTCGTACCAGAAGGAGTGCAATGCGGCGAGGCCCCGAAGAAAGTGAGACTGCGCTTTCGGTGATCCTGAAGTGGGAAACTCGACTTTCCCAAGATCGGACGTCTGTGCACGTATGTGTATTGTGGCTATCGTTAGCAGGCAAAATGTAATCGTAAAGCGTTTTAACACTTCGTTGCTCCTTTGACGTCTTCACGACCATCGCGACGTCGTCTCACGTTTCGGTTGCTTCCGTTTGGCCCATCAGTTCCGGTTTTTTTGCGGCTGGGCGCCTCGGCCCTCGTATTGATCAGGCGCAGCCAAACTTATCTTGCAGCCCACGGTAAGGCACAGCCATACCGCAAGGGATACGGCCAAGCCGATCCAGGCCGCCACTATTCGGACCTCGACTTTCCCCTACCCTCATTTCACGTTCTTCCCAATTGCATAAAGATTCGACGTCGTGCGAATAAAGATCTGTCCATCTGAGATAGCTGGAGAGCTGAGGCAGTAGTCATTCAAAGAGTTCTCCGCGAGGACCTCAAACTGTGGGCCAGCCTTAACAACTGAAGTCAACCCTTCTTCATTCGTGACATAAATCTTTCCATCTGCCAGTACCGGCGATCCGCTGTAGGTTCCCGGCTTTAGGCGTTGTTGCCCGTAGACCTCGGTACCAGTCTTTGCATCAAGACACCACATGATGCCGCGGTCGTTGACGATGTAGAAATATTTCCCATCAGTGACAGGTGTCGGCACATCTGGTCCATTCGTCGTCGACCACAACACATGCGTGCCAGTGATATCGCCACGACCGCCCGCACGAAGCGCCAGCAATGGTCTGACGCGCGTCGGCGCATAAATGATCTCGTTGAAGATTACGGGCGAAGCAACGATCCGATAAGAAGGATTGTTGTCAGGGTTGAGTCCGTTGGCGCGCCACAACTCTTTACCAGTCGCCAGATCGTGACCTGTTACACAATCTGCTCCGGTAATTACCAGCTCTACTGTCTTCCCGTAACGCAACAAGCCGGGCGTTGAATAAGAATCAGGTGACTCGCGAATTGCGGTTGTCGGCCGCTCAACCTTCCACAATGTCTTCCCACTCTTCCGGTCGATACGAAGAATGTAGGAAGGATCGTCCGTCTTCATACCGTGCAAGACTTGAACATAGAGTGAATCCTCGTAAAGCAACGGTGACGATGCGTAACCCCAATTCAAACCGAACGTACCGTAGTCCTTCTGAATATCGCGCGACCACAATTCCTTCCCGGCAAAATCGAACCCTTTAAGAACCCCGGTGCCGGTCATCACGTAGACACTTTTTCCATCGGTTACAGGTGAAGGAGATGACATGTTCTGTTTCCGCATCTTGACGTTGCCGCTGCCCAACATGCGTTTCCAGATCATCTCTCCCTTGTTTCGGTCCACACACCAAAGGTAGAGATCGTTTTCCTCTGCCACGTTGAGAAAGATGCGATCACGCCAGACAACGGGCGTTGAACCGCTAAAACCAGGCATCGCAAGTTTCCAGGTAATGTTCTCTTCGGTGGTCCATTTGAGTGGCAGGTTCTTTTCGTTGCTTAAACCATTGAGATTCGGGCCCCGCCATTGCGGCCAATTCTCGGCACGAAGGGTGATGCTGGAAATCAATACCGTCGAAATCACGGCAATGAGGCTGGCGGTCTTTGTTCGCATCTTCAGCTCCTTAAGATTAGGCGGTTTGTGTGGTTTCGGCTTACTACTCAGCGCGAAGTGCCGGCAACAATGGTGAGCGAAGCGCAGCACGCGTCGCAATCAGTGAAACGATCAGTCCCGATATTAATACAGCAGCAAGCAGCAAACTTAATGACAGATTCGGCAGCCGTCCTCCTCGTTCAAAAAAGACAGGAGCGATCGCCAGCAGCGCCGACAAAGTTCCGGTTATCAAGCCACAAAAAAGCAGGAGCGCATTTTCTGCAACCACCATCAACATCAGATGTGAAGGGTTATAACCAACGGCCCGCAATAGCGCCAGTTCACGACGGCGTTCAAGCACGTTACGTAACAACACCGCACCCAAACCGAAGGTCCCGAGTAGCAATCCCAGACCGCCGAGCATTTGAAAAGTTGATAGATAGGTGTTCTCAACTCGATGAAAATTTGCCAGCCGTTCGTTCGTGGTTGCCACATCAAAAGCAAAATCGGAAAGCCGATCCTCCAACGCGGCAACTGTCGCTGTTTGGTTTGTTTCCGGCGCCTCGATCAAAAAGAAGCGATATCCCTCTTCATGCGGAAACAGTCGCACAAAATTCTCTTCGGACACCAGAAACTCACTTTGAAAGATGCTGTCATCGAGCGCTCCTACCACCTGCAAACGAACCGGGCCCTGGTTTCCCTGAAGCACAAACTCATCCCCTAATCCGAGATGAAGTACATAGTTCAAGGAGTTTGCGTCAGCGATGACCGGTACGACTCCTTCACCCAGATCGCGATTGAGAAGTTGCCAGGGATTCTGATTCTCCTCACTGGTCGTGGCGATCGATTTCTGAAACGAGAATCGGTTGCGTCCGATGAAGTCGTTTGAAACTCCAAGAATACGAGGCTCCTGGGGTTGATAGAGGTTCAAACAACTCGCATCGTCGCCTGGCTTCAATCGAAAACGAATGAAACTGAGCTCGTCCAATTCAGGAAGTGACCCACTGTGGAGATTCATCGCATCTCGACCCTCTGTGCTGTTAGGGTCGTGGACAATGGGCAGGAGTGACTCTGCGAGAAGTGGGTAACCACCGTTACCCGATTTTGGATCCAGATTCGCACCTCGACCTCCACGACGAAAGGCATCGACAGAGACGATGATGAATGCCGCAGCAGCGATCAGCGTTATGCAAAGAAGACTTCTGCCTGGTCTATATGTCAGGTTACGAAACCCCAGACGCGAAATAGACCACCAACCAACACCACTTATGTCTCTTGCTGGTGAGCTTCGCAACCACGCGGCCTGATAACAGATCAGCGAGATGAGTAGCAGCGTGCCCCCGCCAAAGAAACCAGCAACCTGCCCAATCACTTGAAACGTTGCTAGCAGCAATAACAACAACCCGAGCACGCTAAACAATATCGCAACGTTGAGAGCGGAGAATATTCGACCCTTGCGCTGTCTAACTGTCTCACCTATGCCGGCCGCTGTTGAAGCAAGCAAACTTCTTGTTGAAGCTTTTCCGACCTGTCGCAAGGTCCAAACGATGCAAGCGAGCGCGACAATGATTCCACCCATTGCACCCAGGATTAATGAGGGGGGCGAGACTTGAAGACTCAGTTCTGTGGTCCCAACTGCATCGACCCACCAGGTGCGCAGTCCGTACATGATTAGCTGAGCATAAATTAATGCGCCGAGTAGACCTAAAACCGAGCCAATCAGGGAAAGTAGAAACCCTTCAAACAGAAACATCCTGCGAATGCTCTTTGCAGGTATACCAACCGCTTGTAACAACCCGATCTCACGCAGGCGTTGTTCGACTCCCAGTTTGAAAAACAGTGCCGTCAGCAGAAGTGCCGACACAACCAGAAAGAAACTGAAGTAAAGAAAGTACTCGCCAAAATCTGTCGCTCCCTGCGATGCATTCAAACCCTGGCTGCGGGCGGGGATGATCATGAAACCCATCGCAGCAGGGTTCAATTTCGCTCGTAGGTGCTGCTCGAAAGCGTTCTTAGTCTGATCAAGATTCTTATCTGGTCCAGCGACGAGTCTTAGCGAGGTCAACTTACCATATCGTGATTGCCACAACTCTTGACCGTTCTTGAGTGGAATGAATGCCTTGGGAGTTGTTCGATACTGATCCCAGTACACTTCGTCCTGTTGTCGTATTCGATCAAGATCAACTGGGAAAGGTGGATCCCAATCGGCAAGATTTGGCGACTCACTGATTCCGGGATAATCGGGAACAAGATTCCGATCTGCTGCAATCCCCGCAATTGGTACGATTGACTTGAGTTGAAAATCGGCAGTCTTCGTTTCCAGGCGACCGTCGTTGTGCCATACGTAATACTCAAGCGAGATTTGATCGCCTATCGATACTCCTAAATCGCGGGCGGCCCATTCGTTCAGAACGATTGGGACTTTCGCATCCTCGCTTCCCTCGCGAACCATCTTCGCAAAGGTCTCTTCCTGAATTGCCGTGACCAGGGAATAAGGGATCGTCTTGCCGCCCGAACTGATGCTGTTAGCAACGTAAGAAAAGACAGGCAACGTTACGAGCGCAAGTTCTTTCGCGGTCGTCTCTGCCTGCTCTGCGAGCGAGTCGGTGAGAAGGGTGCTGGTGCGTTCAAGCGAAACGGAGTCGCTCTCTTCGAGGATGCGCACTTCAAGACCATAATCATCAAGCTTCGCAGTCTGTTGTACGAGTTCTTCGAGAGCCGAATCTGC
>DATBMP010000524.1:0-7327 GCA_036554845.1 Pyrinomonadaceae bacterium | reverse complement strand
TTTCGGAACCGCCCATGACTTAAGAACACCATCAACCTCAAGACGAAAGTCATAGTGAAGTTGAGTCGCACGGTGCTTTTGGATCACGAACATCCGCCCAGTCTTCGTGCGCTTCTTCTCGGGCCCGGGTTCAGGCGTCTTATCGAACTTCCGTTTTTTCTTGTATTCAGTGAGAACTGCCATGGAAGCGAGTTAACCTTAAGGTGATGCTTTAACTGTGGCGAAAGAATTGATTTGTCTTGAAGGAATCCATCAGGAAACGTGATTCGCGGCGTCGGCGTGCAGCGCTTCTTCAAGACTGGTGACGTACTGGAGTTCATCCGAAATTGCCGCTGACGACAGAGCTTCGGCTTCCTGATTCTCAAATAGATCAGGTTGCACCGGGTCAAGTCCGAGTGCTTCGCGAACACGAGCGAAACTTCGCCGGTGAATCGGCAAGGCGCCAAGCTCTTTCAACGCTCGACAATGTTCCGGTGTGGGATAGCCTTTGTGAGACGCAAAGCCATAGCCTTCGTACTGTCGATCAAGTTCGAGCATGTAAGCATCGCGAGTTGTCTTCGCAATGATCGATGACGCTGCGATGCTGGCTGACAACGCATCGCCTTTAATGATTCCTCGTTGCGGTTTGTCGCAATTTGGAATTTTACGCGCATCCACCAGAACAAAATCAGGAGTGGAACTCAAACCCTGGAATGCACGCTGCATGGCGAGCAGGCCAGCGTGATAGATGTTGATGCGATCAATCTCTTCAACTTCAGCAAATCCGACGGACCAGCAGATCGCATCGGACTTTATCTGTATTGCTAACTCGTCGCGTTTAGTTTCATCAAGAATCTTCTTGGAGTCGTTAAGACCACGCAGCTTGTAATTCCTGGGAAGGATTACGGCTCCCGCGACTACTGGTCCAGCGAGTGGAGCCATTCCAGCCTCATCAACGCCGGCGATCAATTGATAACCCTGTTCCCAGAGTTCATTCTCGAATAGAAGCAGACGGTGAAGTCGTTGACCTTCGGAGCGATTCGCTCGGTATCGTTCCCGAATGCGTTTGGCGAGTTGCTTTGCGCCCTGACGAGAATCGAGTTCCAGCGCTTCAAGTAATCCTTTAGGGACTGTTCGTTCTCGTTCAACAAACATGGTCCTTAGTTCAGGGATCGACTTTTTTAGAAGTTTTTCAACTGAGGGCATAACTATTAGAAGAACATTTCACTTAATCTGCGGTCGAACGCTATTCTAGAACAGATGCAAACGCGGGTGAGGGTAAAATAACACAGCGCCTGTTTTACTTTGAGCGAGCACGAGAATCGACCACGATGATCTCCCCAAAGACAATCCGGGAACTTTGGCTCCTTGACGAAGAGCATGTGCAAAAGCGGTTTTTCCGGCTCCTGGGTGTCCTTCCACTCTTCTTTTTCTTCGCTCAGGCAGTTCACTACTGGCGGATAAACGAGCTAGGACACATGTTGTGGATCTGCAACATTGGCAACTTGATCCTGGCAATCGCGCTCTTCATAAATCATGCGACGCTGATCCGAGTTGTCGCGCTGTGGACTATTCCCGGCTTAGTCATCTGGTTTGTTTATGTAGTGATGTCGTGGGGTGTGTTCCTGAGTTCAACCCTGGCCCACGTCGGCGGGTTGATAGTCGCGATGATTGCTCTTCGAAGAGTGGGAATGGATCGTTTCGGCTGGATCTACTCAATGGCCGGTTATCTGGTTATTCAACTGGTCTCCCGGTGGCTAACTCCAGCGGTATTGAATGTGAATCTTGCACACTCGGTGCAAGATGGTTGGGCGACTACGTTCGGCTCATATTGGAAATTCTGGATCGTAATAACATTCGTCGCTTTAGTTACGGTATGGAGCCTGGGTATCGTATTTCGCTGGATGTGGCCCACCGAACCGGAGCTTCAAACAACAACCGACGTCAGCCGTACGAACTGAACCGTTCCTGCCTCAATTTTTCCCGTCGAACTTCATATTTCCATCCAAGTTCAGCAGTCGCGCAACCTCGTCACAGAGCTGTTCAATGGCGACCGGTTTTATCAGATAGCCCTGCGCTCCGGATTTCATAGCTGAATGCCGATCGAGTTCGTAAGCTGCTGCTGAATAAAAGAGGATGGGTGTAATCGAATCGAATTCGCGCAGCTTCTGGCACAGGTTAATCCCCGAACCATCGGGAAGCCATGAATCAAGCAGGTAGAGATCAAACTTGCGCCGGCGCGCTCTCTTGAGTGCGCCAGCTACCGTCGAATCGGTGTTTACCTTGTAGTTCGCGCTGGCCAGAACCAACTCAACGAGTTCGCGAGTATCATCATGATCCTCAACATAGAGAATGTGACACATACCTGGCGATTTGCGGCAAAAAGTTGTGCGAGGGTCGTCGATCGAACTTTAGGAAAAAAGCTGAGATTGCAGTTTTGTCCGACTATCCTGTAGGAATCTGCAATCTCAGCTACCCCCTTGATTTGGGTCAAGTTAATTAGTTGAAAGCGGGTTGTCTATACGTTGCAGTACAGTATGGAGGCGGGATAAGAGGATCTCTGTTTCTGTTTCAGATAGGCTGAAGATATTTAGGTTGCTAGCGATCGATGGCCTGCTCGACTCGCTCGCGGTTAATTTCTTCGTGTTGAATTAATGCGCTTCGGACCACTTCTGAGCGCCGGAGCGCTTCGTCTGCCCGTCGGTGAAACTCGTTCGCCGCATCCGGATCAATGCTCTTTAGATGATCAGCGATGTGACGCATGAGCAGCACGCTCTCCTCGATGCTTCTGATAGTGATCCAGAGTGATTCTTCTATACCCTCGCTCAAAAACATCAACAGGCTGTCCTTTGAGAATGCGTGCCCCGTATGGCAGCGGAATCGTTCGCGGCCACCTTCCTTCAGTTTCAGTAAGACGCCGTGACATTCGGGACAGGTGAAGGATGAGGTCTCCCAGATCTGGCGAACGTCCTGATCTATGGCAGGATCCTGCTTGGCGATTCTTACTTCGATGTTCAGGTGTTCAGGCATTTCGTAACTTCTCTCTTCATCGGCAAAGGTATCTACCAATTTGCCGAGCAGCGGACCTATCTCAACCAAAGGTACGCAGTAGTCGACTTTTACATTACGTAAGGCGCTGGCTGGCATTGAGGGTGCAAGCGCTTCCGCTGGCTCCTGAACAACGGTGGTTCCGCCCAGTTGTTTGATGGCCCACAAGCCGGCAGTCCCATCATCCAGCCCGCCGGTGAGAATTACTCCAACAACTCGTGGTCCATAAGTTTGTGCAGCGGAGCGGAACAATGGATCGACGGCGGGTCGAAAGCGATTTTCTTTTGGACCACGAGACAGGCAGATGATCCCGGGCTCAAGAATTAGATGATGATCGGGTGGCGCAACGTAGATATGACCAGGCTTAAACTTTTGATTGTTTTGAGCAATTTCTACCCGCAGTGTGGTTTCTCGTTGGAGGATCTTATCCAGCAAGCCGGGAGAATTTGCCGCTGAGTGCATTACTACAAACAACGAAGCCGCAAAGTCCGATGGCAGTGCCGCTACAATGGTTCGCAGTGCCTCGACGCCACCACTTGACGTTCCGATGACAATTAGGTCCCGCTTCGCCATAAGAGCTTCATGGCTGGTTGATATGTTTGTTTTGACTCGGAATTACGCTCATTCTGTTTTTTCCCACGACCTAGCCATTGAGCGCACCAGGTTTCGGAAAGAGGCAGTCTCCCAGTGCGCTTACAGGACTCAGCCATAGCAAACACGAAAGATGTCCTATGAATGTGTCCATCTGGTTGTTGCTTCCCACTCACCTACTTTTCAACTAGACTTCGCCTGAACCTGCCGATAGCCCAGTTTAAAAAACCTGCAACCAGGCTCCGCCAGGTGACGCCGAAGACTGAGGGGACCACTCAGGGAGGTAAATCATGGCGAAAGGGAGCTCAGGGCGCGCGAAAAATAAGAACACTAGAGAGACAATGGAAGACGAATCTCTCATCATCGGATTGGGAGCTTCAGCAGGTGGCATTCAGGCACTAAAGACTTTTTTCCAGAGCGTACCCAGCGATAGCGGGTTTGCGTACGTCGTGATCCTTCATCTGTCTCCCGAGCATGAAAGCAAACTAGCAGAGATCCTTCAGGTTACCAGTCCTATTCCGGTCACACAGGTTCAGAGCCGAGTAAAAGTGCTCCCCAACCAGGTTTACGTGATTCCCCCGAATCGAAACCTGGCACTGGCCGACGGTCACCTGGCCGTCACAGACATGATCGGACCTGAGGAGCGACGCTCTCCTGTCGATCTATTCCTTAGTACCCTTGCGGAAACAAGTGAATCGCGGGCCGTCGCGGTGATTCTTTCGGGAACGGGTGCAAACGGCTCACTGGGTTTGAAGCGAGTGAAAGAGCATGGCGGAATCGTTTTCGCGCAGGATCCAGGTCAAGCCCAGTACGCGGACATGCCGCGGAATGCCATAGCAACCGGACTAGTCGATTTTGTTCTCCCAGTGGCGGACATCCCCGCAAAAATCATTGCCTTCAATAAGCACCGGGGAGCGGCTGAGGAGCTCGCGAAAGCAGAGGAACTCCCGAAGAGTCAGGAAGAGACACTACACCAGATCTTCAATCATCTCCGTCTGCGTACTGGTCATGATTTTTCAGATTACAAGAGGGGCACAATTTTGCGACGGATTGAGCGACGGGTAGGTTTGCTCGAACTGCCCTCCATGCCCGCCTACGCGCGTTACCTTCAAGAGAACCCTACGGAAGCGCAAGAGCTCATGAAAGACCTGCTCATCAGCGTGACTAATTTCTTTCGCGATCCTCAATCCTTAAAGGCTTTATCAGAGAACGTTTTTACCAAGATTCTGCGAAACAAGAAGCAGACCGACCAAGTTCGTGTTTGGATAGCTGGGTGTGCGACCGGTGAAGAGGCGTATACGATCGCGATGCTGGTTAGCGAGCTGTTGCCTGCCAATCGTGCCAAGCTTCAGGTTTTCGCAACAGATCTTGACCCTGAGGCAATTAGCGTTGCCCGCGAAGGGTTTTACACCGAAGCGGAAGTTGCAGATATTTCTCCGGAACGATTGCAGCGTTTTTTCGTCAAGGAGAATGAAAGGTATCGAGTCAAACGCCAACTCCGCGAAACGGTATTATTTGCCACCCATAATCTCATTAGCGATCCGCCCTTCTCGCATCTCGATTTCATTTCTTGTCGCAATCTGCTCATTTATCTGAACCGGGCTGCACAAACCCGCGTTTTGGAGCTGTTGCATTTTGCCCTCAACCCCAACGGCTTCCTTTTCCTGGGTAACTCGGAATCGATTGAAGGAGCAATCGACCTGTTCTCAACGTTTGACAAAGACCATCACATCTTCCAGAGCCGGCCGGTACAACCGCGCACAATCCTCCCAGTACCCGACGTGCCTATCCGCCGTGCAACTGGTCCCGAACCTCCGCCAGCAACCGGATTTTCCGGCAGGGTGTCTTACCTGGATCTGCACCAGAGATTATTGGAGCAGCTCGCACCACCGAGTGTCATCATCGACGAGGAGTACAACATACTTCACCTGTCCGGTAACGTTGGACGTTATCTGGTGCTCGGGGCGGGCGAGCCTTCCAAAAACCTTCTGCAACTGGTACGTCCGGAATTGCGGATGGAATTGCGGGCCACGCTTTATCAAGCTGAGCAAAGTCGTACAAATCTTGAAGTTCGCAACCTGCACGTGAACACGGGTGACGGACAGAAGGTCGTGAATATCTATGTACGTCCGGTATTGCGCGAAAGTGATCCAACGCGCGGGTTTATTCTGGTCCTGTTTGAAGAGTCGGAATCGTTGGGCGGCTATGCCGGCGAAAAGGAGGTGGTGGCCCCCGCAGAATCGATTTCCCGGCACCTTGAAAGTGAGTTGATCCAATCAAAATCGCGTCTGCGCTCGGTTGTCGAACAATATGAAATTCAACAGGAAGAGTTGCGTGCCTCTAACGAAGAGCTACAGGCAATGAACGAAGAGCTACGTTCAGCGGCAGAAGAACTGGAGACGAGTAAGGAAGAGCTGCAATCAGTTAACGAGGAACTGACAACCGTCAATCAGGAGCTAGAAGTAAAGATTGAAGAGCTGAGTCAGGCTAATAACGACTTTGCCAACCTGATCGATTCCACTGACATCGGCACCATCTTTCTGGATCGTACATTGCGAATTAAGCAGTTCACGCCGCGCGCGCGCGTAGCTTTCAATCTGATTTCAAACGATCTGGGCCGTTCTCTGACCGATATAACCAACAAGTTGGGCTATGAGAATTTGGTGGAAGACGCCGAAGTCACTTTGAGAACCCTACAAACAATCGAGCGCGAAGTGGAGAGTCGGGAGGGCCTGTGGTACCTGATGCGGATCTTGCCTTATCGCACGGCCGAAGATCGGATTGAGGGCGTTGTCCTTACGTTCATTGATATCTCCGAAGGCCGCGCCATTAAAAATGAGTTGCTGCGCGTGCAAGGTGAACTGGAGGCGAAAGTTGTTTCGCGCACTGAAGATCTGGCGCGTGCAAATTCTTCTCTTGGGATTGAGGTTTCCCAACGGCACCAGGCGGAAGAGGTAGGGGTGAGACTACTTAGCCAAGTCATCAGCGCGCAGGAAGATGAGCGTCGCAGACTGGCCCGTGACCTTCATGATCAGTTGGGGCAGCAATTGACAGCCATGCGCTTGAGGATCGAAGAATTGAAGAAAAAGACAAAGCGGCAGTCATTCCTTGAGCAGATTGATGAACTTCTGAATATGACCTCGCGACTGGATTCTGACGTTGATTTCCTGGCCTGGGAGTTGCGACCCGTTGCCCTCGACGATCTTGGTCTGGCAGAGGCGCTACGAAACTATGTAGCGCAGTGGGGCTCATATTTAGGAAAAGTAGCGGAGTTTCATGCGACCGGTTTTGAAAACAAACGACTGAGCGCTGAAGTCGAAAGTAATCTTTATCGCATCGCCCAGGAGGCATTGAACAACGTAGCCAAGCATGCCAATAGCACGCGCGTGGATGTCATTCTTGAACGACGTGACGGCCAAGCCGTCTTGATCATTGAAGATGACGGTAAGGGCTTCAATGAAAGCGACAGCGTCCTGGGTCTCGGTCTCTTAGGAATGCGAGAGCGCGCAGCGTTAGTGGGTGGGACACTCGAACTTGAGTCAGCCCACGATAAAGGGACCACGATCTTTGTCCGAGTTCCCATTAAAGATTTTGAGATCGAGGTGAAAGACCATGAATAAGGGTCGAGTAATAATTGCTGAAGATCATGAAACTGTCCGGGAGGGGCTGAAATTAATTATCAACCAACAGTCTGATCTCGAAGTAATTG
>DATBMP010000484.1:0-10830 GCA_036554845.1 Pyrinomonadaceae bacterium | reverse complement strand
GCCGACGTCCAGTTCCTGAATCCGACTGTTGCTGCAACAGGTGCGACGATCACCAACCGTCAGGTACAGGATCTTCCGACCAATGGCCGGAACTATCTCGATCTTTTGCAGCTTGTTCCGGGAGTAGTTGTTAACCGGCAGGCGGACACGGGCAGCGACAATTCAACCCCGGTCCTTGGCGAACGCGCGGGCAACAACAATTTCTTTATTGATGGACAGCCGAATAAAAATACGGTTAGCGGTGGCGCTGCGGCGCAGTTCAATCAGGAGACGATCGCAGAATTTCAGGTGTTGACGGCAGGTTACCGGGCAGAGTTCGGGCAGGCCTCAGGTGCCATCGTCAATGTGATCACCAAGAGTGGTAGCAACGAGTATCACGGATTAGCTTCTTTGTTCTGGCGCAACAACGCGTTTGATTCTTCAAACTCTCTTGACCCGACAGAAACTGACGCTCCGTTCCTGCAAAGATGGGATTACAGCCTGGCGCTCGGTGGTCCAATTGTTAAAGACAAGGTCTTCTTCTTCGGATCGGCCGAACGCATTCGAGAAAATCGGCGGCTGAACTTCATCTTTCCCCCGGGCACGCCGCAGATCGCTCGCGACTTCGAGACACAGTTTGATAATCCCTCGCGTGTATTCGAGACACGCGGCTTCCTCAAGTTTGATGAGCAACTGGGACGGCATCGCCTGACGCAGCAGATCAACTACACAAACGGCAACGTGAAAGAGTTTCTTCCGCTGTCAAATTCAACTGCGCTTCCATCGAGGCGAAACGACACTGGAGATCGTCGGCTGCTACTCGGGGCGAGCGATACCGTCTTGATAGGCGATCAAGGCAATCCCTGGGTCTTGACCTTGAGAGGTGCCTACCGCGGAGACACGACCGAGACGCGGCCGTCACATCCTGACGCAGGCGTTGGCACGACTCTCAACATGTTCAGTTCGTTCAATACGGGCGGACTGTTTGGCGACCTGGGATCATTTGGTTTCGGCAACCCGGTAACCAGAACTGCACTGGATCAAAAATACGTCTCTCTGGCAGCGCATGCTGGAAAATTGGTGGGTGATCACAATGTAAAGTTCGGATGGAACTTCCTGCGCACCAAGGCTGACGGCGTAGAGTCGCAGATACTAAACCTGCAACTGTTCGCCACAATTCCAGATTTCATCGCCTTTGGTCCAATTAACTCAGGGTTCTTCACAGTGACGACCGCTGGCGGACTGACGCCCGAGGCAAATGAGATTCATCTCAATAACAACTATCATGCGTTGTTTGCGCAGGACGATTGGAAGATCCATCCAAAGGTAACTTTGAATCTGGGTATGCGTTGGGACTATGACTCGGAATTCGTTACCAAGCGGAACCTCTCACCGCGCATCGGTTTTGCCTGGGCCGCAACTGAGAAAACAGTGGTCCGTGGTCACTATGGGATCTTCTTTGATCAGTTCCGCCTGGGTCTGGTTCGCGACGTGCCGGCATTCGGGGGTGCTGATCGCAGAGTGGTCCAACCCTTCTCGTATCCACGTGGATTCTACGGAGTACCAACGCTGGCACCCGCAGCGATCAATGCTTCGCTGTTTCCTGGCGGACTTTGCGTGTCGCCAAATTTAACTGATGCACAGATAACGGCAGGCAACGTGGCCTGTCCCTTCTCGCCCGGATTGTTTATTGGAATCGATCGCCTTAACCGCGTTGTTGCTCCCGGGCACGCGTTAATTCCGGCCAACGCCGTCATTAACATCACCAACGTTCAAGCCCTATCGGGTTTGAGTCCTGATCAGTACCTGACGCAAGCGAGTATTGCAGTCGGCAAGACACCAGGATTCTTTTTCTGGGGACCATTCGGTGCGTTGACCCACGCTGCGATTCCGCCGCAACTCTTCCCAACTGATATCGATCGGTCCTTCAAAACACCATTCACCCGCAGTGTCAGTATCGGCATTCAGCGTGAGATTGGTCGCGACATAGTTGTCGAAGCCGATTATTACCACCGCACGATGAACAACGTACTTGGTATTCGTCAGGCGAACATCGCCTTCTCGTCGCGCGCTGCATCACGAACATTTCTGCCTCCTTTTACCGCTGGGCCAATTACCACCTTTGGACCATGGTACGACGGCGAGTACGACGCACTGGTGCTGAGCTTTAACAAGAGATTCAGCAGGCGTTACGCGATTAGCGCCAATTACGCCTACGCCAAAGAGACGGATAACCAGCTCGGAATCAACACCCTACCGTCCGACAGCTTTGTTGGAGTGGCTCCGATAGTTACCGAAGCCGGAACGGGCAGAACCAATCAACACGGATCCTTTACTCGGGCCAATGGCCGGTTTGTAGCCGCGGCTGGTAGCTATGTGAACGGACCAAATCTGGACAAGGGACCTTCTGACTTGTCGGTGGACCACACATTTCAGCTCAACGGATGGATGGAACTTCCGTGGCAAGTGCAGATTAGTGGCATCTTCCGAGCACAAAGTGGATTTCACTTCAGCCGCCAGGCGTTGGCCCTGGAGGATCCTGATGGTAATGGAACGTTCAACTCGATTGACCATGTGCCTGGGAGGAATGCTTTTACATCTCCCGCCTTCATCAATCTCGATATGCGCTTCGCAAAGAGGTTCAACATCACCGAACGGGTGAAGGTGCAAGCTCTGTTCGAGTTTTTCAACCTGCTCAATCGCCAAAATCCGGCTGCCGTACAAACAGCGACAAATATCGCCGGCAGTCCATTCAACTCACTGACTCAAGTATTGCCGGGGCGTGAAGGTCAAATCGGAGTCAGAATTGAGTTCTAGGCGATAACCCCGGGCGCGCGCTCATCTCAATCATCTACGCCATAAGTCTACGCTGAAGGCATGAAGTGTATTCGACGTAACGTAGCAACCACGCTCGCCTGCCTGATCGCGCTGAGCTTTTTCGCCGTATCACGCGCGGCACAAGACGAAAACTACGCGTACGACATTGTGATCCGTCAGGGCCGCGTGCTCGACGGCGCCGGAAACCCTTGGATTGCCGCGGACGTAGGAATCAAAGATGGTCGGTTTGTAAAAGTCGGTCGAGTAGATGGACGCGGCCGTCAGGAGATCAACGCACGCGGAAAATACGTTTCACCTGGTTGGATTGACGTGATGGACCAATCAGGAAGTGTTTTGCCGCGAAACGGTCTCGCGGAGAACAAGCTCTTGATGGGAGTGACGACAGCGATTGGTGGAGAAGGCGGGACCCCCGTTCCAGCTGAGCAGATCGCGGAATACTTCGCATCACTTGAGAAGAGCGGCATCAGCATGAATTTCGGCAGCTACTACTCCGAAACACAGGCTCGCATGGTCGTACTCGGAGAATCAGCTAGTGCTCCAACGCCCGAACAGCTGACTCAAATGCGAGCGATCATGGAAACGGCGATGAAAGCCGGGGCTATGGGAATGACCACCGCTCTTATCTATCCGCCGTCAAGTTACGCGACAACCGACGAGCTCGTTGAGATGGCTAAAGTTGTTGCTCAGTATCGAGGCACGTATGCCAGCCACATACGCGGCGAAGGCAAAGAGTTGGTTCAGGCAGTCGAAGAGGCGATCACGATCGGAGAGAAGAGTGGCGCCGCAGTCGAGATCTTTCATCTGAAAGCTGCTTACAAACCTGGTTGGGGAAAGCTGATGCGCGAAGCGGGCTTGCGAATCGAACAAGCACGAGCGCGTGGCGTCGATGTCGCTGCCGATATGTATCTGTACACAGCCGGCGGCACAGGGCTCGAAGCGGTCATTCCTTCCTGGGCCTTCGATGGTGGTGTCGAAAAACTCGTCGAACGTTTGAACGATACTCCCACGCGAGAAAGATTGAAGAAGGAGATCAAGACGGGTTCTCCGGGATGGTGGAACATCGTCGAAGCTGCCGGGGGATGGGACGGAATTGTTCTGGTAAATGCGCGCAATCCCGCGAACGTACGCTTTGAAGGCAAGAATCTGAATCAGATCGCAAAAGTATTAAAGAAAGATCCGGCTGACGCTGCATTTGATCTCGTGCTGCAAGGAGAGGGCAGAGTACTCGCGCTCTATTACATGATGAGCGAGCAAGACATCGTTACCGCGCTTAAGTTTCCGTGGACCAGTTTGGGTAGTGACGCCGGAGCGGCGTTGAAGCCTGGTGAGGTCGACGTCTTGGGCTTGCCACACCCGCGCAGTTACGGAAATTTTCCGAGGTTGATTGCACGCTATGTTCGCGAGCAGAAGGTTCTGAGTCTGCCGGAAGCGATTCGCAAGATGACTTCATGGCCTGCGAGTCGAATGCGCATCTCCGGACGCGGTCTTATTAAAGAAGGCTGTTGGGCCGATGTAGTGATTTTTGATTACGACAAGATCCAGGATCGCGCGACTTATGAGCAGCCGCTGTTGTCGCCGGAAGGAATCGAGTACGTCCTGGTTAACGGGCAGGTGGTAATTGAAAAAGGAAAACACAACGGGGCGCGACCCGGAAGAGTCATTTACGGACCCGGTCGGAATTAACGAAGGTTGGGGGGCAGAAAGTTCTTGATCACAGAGACCAGCGCCGTGGACGAAATAACTTCAATAGCGATTCGCGATCTCGAGGGCGAACTCGAACTGCGCGCCGTTGAAGAACTACAGAAAGAGATATGGGGGATACCTGATCTCGACGTCGTACCTTTCACTCAACTGATTGCAGCGAAAGCGGCCGGTGGAGTTCTGATTGGCGCCTTTGATCAGGAGACGCTCATTGGATTCTGCTACGGCTTTCCCAGTTACGAGTATGGGCAGATGGCCCATCATTCACACATGCTTGCGGTTAAGCCTGCGTATCGCAATTTCAATCTGGGACAAAAGCTGAAGCTGGCCCAACGCGACAGAGTTCTCAAGCAAGGCATTTCATTGATGACCTGGACCTTCGATCCGTTACAGAGTCTCAATGCCTATTTCAACTTCGCCAAACTCGGGGTTCTGTCTGATCGTTACCTGGTCAACTTCTATGGTGAGGAGGCGTCCAGTGTCTTTCACCGGAATGGCACGGATCGACTTTGGGTCAGGTGGCTTCTAACTGGCGACCGGGTCACGAGGCATCTCGACGATACGCGACTTCAGGAACAGTTTGGGCAACTGCTGCCCCTGGTCCAGGTCGCAATAGATGAATCACCACTTCGCAACAACTTGACGGAAGCCGTGTCAGGTGACCATGCGTTAATCGAGATACCGGCTGACATCAACCGGATCCAACAGCGGGATGCTGCATTGGCGACGAGTTGGCGTGGAGCAACGAGGTGGGCGTTCACTGAAAGCTTGGCGGCCGGTTACCTGATTGAAGACTTTCATCGACGCCAGCGCGACGGTTTGCAGTTTGGTTCTTATCTATTGAGCCGGGGAAAGAGACTGTAGTTATTGACGATTGACGATTGTTGATTGACGAATGCGGTTTCGTAGTAGCGAGCGGCAAACCGTAAACATCGATCGGCATTTGTGAATCGGATGCGTTTACTTCGGGCGCTACCCCGAGCTAATGACGGACCAACACCAGGAAGACTAATACCCAGGGCTAATACCAAAGAAACTGGAACCAGGACGACCACACCTAAGAGACAATGTCGAAAAAACGTATAACGCGACGAGAGGTTCTAAAGGGCGCGGCTATCACCGGGGCGGCAATCCTGACCGCACCGATGATCAATCGGGGGCGCTTCAATCTCTTCGGTGCCGTTGGCCCAGCTTATTCGGCCAAGGCCGTCGATCTGGTTCAGCGTGCCACCGTCATCGACATGCTCAGTGTGATGACGCTCGACTTTCCCAAACAAACCAGGTGGTTCACCGATCCACAGAGTTTCACCCAGACGGACCTCGAGCCTTTCAAGAAGTCGGGCATCAATGTCTTTCATCCGGCCATCGGCATGGGTGGACCAAACGCTTACGAATCGGTTCTCGCGTTTCTGGCCGCTTGGAATGGTTTCATCGCCACGCACGACAACCATTTCATGCGCGTTGATAGTGCAGATGATCTGAACCGGGTGAAGTCGTCCGGAAAAATCGGAATTGTCTTAGGCATTCAGAACTCAGATCACTTTCGACGACCGGATGATGTCGAATTCTTTCGCGGCATAGGCCAACGAGTTTCTCAGCTCACCTACAACTCTCGAAACCTGATCGGTAATGGTTCAACCGAACGACGCGATGAAGGCATTTCAGACTTCGGGGTTGCGATCATCGAAAGGATGAACAAGGCGGGCATGGCAGTTGACGTCTCCCACTGCGGTGACCGCACCACGCTCGACGCTTTCGAGATCTCCAAACAACCAGTTCTGATTACCCATTCCAATTGTCGGGCACTCGTCCCGGGTCACCCTCGTGTGAAAACTGACGAAGCTATTAAGAAGGTGGGCCAGGCGGGAAGCGTGATTGGCATCACGGGTGTGCGGATGTTTGTGAGAGCCGAAGAACCAACCACGGTCGAGCACGTTCTGGATCATTTCGATCACGTTAACAAGCTGATCGGTTGGGAACATCTGGGCGTTGGCAGCGACATCGATCTCTATGGGTACGATGCGATGCCCGCCGAGCTGAATAAGCGTCTGCGTGCGGGATACAAGGGAAGCTATGGGTTTCGAGAAAAGATTGACGTTGAAGGATTGAATCATCCGCAACGAATGTTTGACCTGACAGAAGGTCTCATTCGACGCAAGTACAGCGATGCCGCAATCGAAGGCATTCTCGGCACCAACTTCAAACGCGTGTTATCGCAGATCTGGTCGGTGGCACCACCGGCAACTAAACCTGGAGAGTGAAATGAAAATTCGGCTTTCTAAAAATCTTCTACTGCTGATCGTGCTGCTTTTTGCAGGACTGCAGATCACTTATGCGCAAACTATACCGAGCCCGGAATTCGATGAGTATGTTAATAAGGCCTTGAAAGAATGGGAGGTGCCGGGTGTCGCAATCGCCATAGTTAAGGACGATAAGATCGTCATGGCCAAGGGCTACGGCACGCGTGAGCTGGGCAAGTCGCTTCCAGTAGACGAACGAACGTTGTTTGCGATCGGTTCTTCTTCGAAGGCGTTTACGGCTGCTGGTATCGCGATGTTGGTCGATGAAGGCAGGGTAAAATGGGACGATCCTGTCACAAAGCACCTCCCAGGTTTCCAACTGTTCGATCCCTACGCCACCCGCGAGTTAACCGTGAGTGATCTTCTAACGCATCGTAGCGGCTTAACCCGCGGCGACATGCTTTGGTACGCGTCCGACAAAGATCGAGCCGAGATCTTGCAGCGCATTCGTTACTTAAAGCCGAGCTGGAGTTTGCGTGCGCGCTTCGGATACCAGAACGTCATGTTTCTTGCTGCCGGAGAAATCATCGCTTCACTTTCGAAAAAGACTTGGGATGACTTTACGCGAGAGAGAATCTTCGTTCCCTTGGGAATGAAAGATTCGAGTACGAGCATCAGGGCATTTGCTAACTCGAATAACGTCGCCACTCCTCACGCCAGAGTTGAAGAGAAGGTGAAGCCCGTCGCGTGGAGAAACATCGACAACATCGCGCCGGCGGGTTCGATCAATTCAAACGTCGTTGATATGGCCCAGTGGCTGAGATTGAACCTCGGTGGTGGTGTCTATCAAGACAAGAGACTCTTGAGTACGGGCGCGATGAAGGAAATGCAGTCTCCCCAGACAGTGATCCGCCTTGAAGGCCCGATGGAGCGACTCTATCCAAATGCTCATTTTCTTAACTACGGTTTGGGTTGGTTCCTGAGTGATTATCGGGGCCGAAAACTCGTCGAGCATGGCGGCGCGATCGACGGCATGAGATCGGCGGTGGCTATGATTCCTGAAGAAAAACTCGGGGTTGTGATTTTGACCAATCTAAACGGATCGATTCTGCCGCAGGCGCTGGCGTACAAGGTCTTCGATCTCTATCTTGGCGCGCCCAATAAAGATTGGACCGCTGAACTCCTTAAGACCACCAAGGCCCTGGAAGAGCAAGCAAAGACTGCTGAGAAGAAGGCTGAAGACGAGAGGGTCAAAGGCACGTCACCTTCATTGTCGGTAGACAGGTACGCGGGAAGTTATCAGAGCGAGATGTATGGCGACGCCAAGATTGAAGTTGATAATGGAAAACTGGTTGCGCGCTTTGGTCCCAACTTCAATGGCGACCTTGAGCATTGGCACTACGACACGTTTCGCGTGAAGTGGCGTGATCCGATGCAGGGCAAGGGTTTCATCAGTTTTCGTCTGAACTCGCAGGGAAAGATTGATGGGTTAAGCATTGAGGGACTTTCTGACTTTACTCGCAAAGCGGACGCGGCTGCACCAGCCGCCGCGATGACGCTGAGTGAAGCCGATCTAAGGAAGTATGTTGGGAAGTTTGTTTTGGAAGGCGCTGGAATTGAGATCGCCATCGAGATGGTGGGTAACAGTTTGAAAGCCACCGTACCATCACAACCCGTGTACACGTTGGTTCCCGTGTCGGCAGATCGTTTCCGACTTGAGGGTGCACCGGATGGCTTTTTTGCGCAGTTCGAAATGTCGGAAGGAAAGCCGAAGAGCTTGACGTTGATTCAAGGCTCAAGGGCCAGCGTTGTCTTAAAGCCGAAAGCCTAGCTGGAGTTGATGACCCAAGCAGCCGTTCCGGCTGTGGCGCACCCTTGCGGTAAGCATGCGGCGGCATACTTGCGGGTGAAAGGAGTTTTTAACTGGTGAAACGACGCGCAACTCTAGTTCTGATCTTCCTTCTCCTTTCCTCATCGATAGGTGGACAGGTTCCTCAACCACCCAGCGAAGCGACCGAAGACGCGGCGGCGGCCCAGGAGACAACGCCACCAAAAACTCCGGAAGGGATGCCCGCGCTGACCGCAGCGGACGTCGGAGCTTATCTCGACGCGATGGTGCCTTTGCAACTCGAGCGCGAGGATATTGCTGGCGCCACGATCTCGGTCGTAAAGGATGGCAAGCTCCTTTTCTCAAAGGGATACGGGTACGCAGACGTCGCGAACAAGAAGCCTGTCTCTCCGGAAACAACACTCTTTCGTCCTGGGTCAGTGTCGAAGCTGTTCACCTGGACCGCGGTGATGCAGTTACACGAACAGGGGAAGCTGGATCTTGATCTAGACGTGAACAGCTATCTTGACTTTCGCATTCCAGACGCCTTCGGCAAACCCATCACGTTGAAAAACATCCTCACGCACACCCCGGGATTTGAAGAGCAGATTAAAGATCTCTTTTCCGTAGGAAGTAACCCACCTCAACTCGGCGATTACCTGAAATCTCACATCCCGCGACGGATCTATCCGCCCGGGACGGTGCCGGCGTATTCAAACTTTGCTACCGCACTGGCCGGTTACATCGTAGAACGCGTTTCGGGAAAGTCGTTCAACGACTACGTGGATGAAAATATTTTCAGGCCGCTCGGCATGACACATTCGACGTTTGCTCAGCCTCTTCCGGGCAACCTGGCCCCGGACATGTCAGTTGGTTACCGCAAAGGATCTGGCGAGGCAAACGAATTTGAAGTCGTCAATCCCTTTCCAGCTGGAAGCATGAGCAGCACGGCAAACGACATGGCCCGGTTCATGATCGCGCACCTTCAAAACGGTGAACTGGAAGGCTCTCGCATCTTGCGACCGGAAACCGCGCAGTTGATGCACAGCAGATTGTTCGCGCTTGACGACGGGGCGAACGCGATGTGTCACGGTTTTTATGAAGAGTCTCGCAATGGACACCGGATCATCGGTCATGCGGGTGACACAATCTACTTTCACAGTGACCTTCATCTGGTTCTAGATTCCGGCGTGGGTTTCTTCGTCTCATACAACAGCGCAGGCAAGTCTGAGGTCTCACCGAGAACCATGCTTTGGGAAGCCTTTCTTGATCGTTACTTTCCTCACCCACCGAATTTGCCACAGGCCGTCGCCACTGCAGCCCAGGACGCACAGGCGGTGAGTGGTTCGTACATGTTGAGCCGGCGCAGTGAGTATTCATTTTTAAGAACTGCGAGCTTGCTGGGCCAGTTCACCGTTGCGCCGTCGGAAGGTGGAACAATCGAAGTGGCCCAACTGACAAACCCGAATGGCAAGCCGAAACGCTGGCGAGCAGTCGCGCCAATGACGTTTGCCGAAGAGGGCGGTCAGGACAAGTTGATCTTCAAACCGGATCAGAGTGGTCGGATGCAACTGGTCCTGCCTTATCCCTTTTTTGTGGGCCAACGAGTGGGGCTGATGGACAACGGCAAAATTCTTATGCCGGTGATCATCGGTTCGCTTGCGATCATGTTGTTGACTCTTTTGCTGTGGCCCGTCGCCTGGCTTGTCAGAAGACATTATGGACACCGTCTGGAGTTAGATCCTCGCGATTGGTGGTTGCGCTTGGGAGTGCGAATAGTCTTCGCGTTGATCCTCATTTTCGTGCTCGCACTTATTGGCATGGTGGTCTATGGCTTAAGCAACCTTGGGATCTTTAGCGATCGTGGGAACACCTGGTTCCGGCTGATTCAAGTCGTTGGGATGATCGGCGCGATTGGGACCGCGGTGGTTTTCTACAACGCAGTGATGGCTTGGTTGGGCAAGCGCAGGATCTGGGGCAAGCTGCAAGCGACGGTGTTCGCATTGGCCTGCGTTGGTTTCTTATGGTTTGTCTTTGCCGGGAATCTTTTGAAGTTTGCAGGCAGTTATTGAAATCAGAAGGCAGAAGTCAGAAGTCACTGGTTAGTTGTCAGAAAGGGAGCGCGGGCGTCCTCGCCCGCCCGGCTCCAAAGTCATTAGTCAGAGGTCAGAGGTAATAAGTCAGAAGTCAGAAGTCAGTGGCTAGTTGTCAGAAAGGGAGCGCGGGCGTCCTCGCCCGCCCGGC
>DATBMP010000144.1:0-8621 GCA_036554845.1 Pyrinomonadaceae bacterium | reverse complement strand
AGCGCAGCGCGACACCGCTTTGGATTGCTGCTCAATACCACTTAGACCTGGTTTCAGAACTCGAATCCAAAGCGGTGTCGCGCTGCGCTTGCCACCGCACTCCAAGGAGGCGCACTCTGCCGCCGCACTCCAAAAGCGATCGAGTACCGCGTAAGATGTTTCAGTGCCAGTCTCTGATCCGAAAGTAGCAGCTTTAGTTCGTGACTTGCCCGACGCAAAAGGCGCCGTGGCCTTTCTCAAACGCATCTCCAGCGAGCAACCCAACGTCTACAAGAACCTCACTCGTGAAAGAGGACTGCTTTCCGATGTGCTGGCGTTGTCCTCATGGAGTCCTCTCCTCGGCACCACACTCGAACAGAATCCTAATTACATTTCCTGGCTGGCCCGCGAGCGCACCAATGCTCGAGTAAGGACGCGCGAAGAACTTCGTGAGTCGCTCGCGAGGTTTGCCTTAACCAATTCATCTTTTGAACCACAAGTAATACTGGCGCGGTTCCGCCGTCGCGAGTTGTTGCGAACGTATCTTCACGACATTCGCGGAACGCATACGCTAGTCGAGACCACTGAAGAGTTGTCCAACGTTGCAGATGCCGTGTTGGACTACGCGTTGGATCTTGCACGACAGGATCTCGACAACAGGTTCGGACTGCCGCGTAGGATGGACGAACGTGGACGCGCCGCAACAGCAGAATTCGCGATCGTCGCGCTGGGAAAGCTTGGTTCATGTGAACTCAACTACGCTTCAGACATCGATCTGATGTTCCTTTACTCCGATGAAGGAACAACGGCCGGTGCTGGTGATCGTTCTGGAGTTACGAACCGAGAATATTTTGTGAAGCTCGCCGAGACGGTGGCAAAAATGGTGGGCCACGCTGCGGGTGATGCAGCGTATCGAGTCGATCTACGTCTTCGCCCTCATGGTCGGGATGGAGCGCTCGCCTGTTCACTTGACGAGGCAGTTCGTTACTACCGTGAAAAAGCACAAGCGTGGGAGTTGCAAGCCTTAATTCGGTCGCGCGCAGCGGCCGGTTCCGCTTCGCTCTTTCAGAGTTTCGCCAACGCCGTACGCGACAACGTCTTTCGACGGGACGTCTCAATACGCGATGCGCTCGCCAGTGTCCGTCTCGCAAAACAGAAGATCGATCGGCATCGTGACAAGTCAACCAACGGCTTCAATGTGAAACTCAATCGCGGAGGGATTCGCGAAATCGAGTTTATTGCGCAGGCTTTACAGCTGGCACATGCGGGTCGGGACGAATGGTTACGCGCTGCTCACACGTTGATTAGTTTAGGAAGACTGGCCGACAGGAATTTGATCTATGAAGTAGAGCGAACGCAACTTTCTGACGCATACGAGTTTTTGCGGACACTCGAGCATCGTTTGCAAATGGAGCAAGGTCTGCAAACACACACCATTCCTCAAATAGCGGAACAACGGGAGTTGGTTGCCCGACGAATGAATTTCGCCGGCGAGAGTGCGGTTTCCGATTTTGACCAGGCGCTTGCACTACACACACGGAATGTTCGACAGGTTTTTGATCGGGTTTTTCGAGAAGCAGATGCGGGAACTGAAGTCGGCCCTGTTCCTGTCACTAGAGAGGTAATTCGCGAAGCCGCTACTCCAGCAATGGCCGCTGCCACAGCGCTGCTACCTCACATAGTCACGTCCGATGGATCACCCGTTAGTTTCAACGCACAGATTTTGGCCGAGATGCTGACGGAGTCGGCCAATACATCGTTGAACGCACATCGTGCTTTGACCTTTTTCACTCGCATCGCAGCCTCAGTGGAGAAGTGCACCGCCCTGCTCGATATCGCAGTAACAAACGTTGGCCCACTGGTCCACCTCTGTGGTTCATCGGAGTTTTTTGGAGAGATGTTGGCAAGTAATCCGTCATTGATGAGCTCCCTGTCGACAAATCCTGCCGCACTATTGCGCCGCGACTTCCGAGCCGTGTTGCGCACCGTTATCGATCCGGAGAAGAGTTTTTCAGCAGAGCTTTCTGTCTTGCGCCGGCAGTGGTCTCAACTGCTTTTAGAGATTGGTATTCGTGACGCAGCGGGAGAGATCTCTGTCGCTGAATCAAACCGGCTACAGACAGAACTCGCCGTCGCCAGCTTAAACCTCGCTTATCTGATTGCTCGCCGGGAAATGGTGCGTCGATATGGAAAATTTTCCGGGGGCCCGCGCATCGCGATTCTCGGTTTAGGACGGCTCGGAACGGGCGGGATGGATTATGGATCTGATCTCGACGTGATCATGGTTTACGACTCTCTGGTACCAGCGCCCGTTTCTGCTTTGACCAGGGAAGAGGCCTATGCCCGATTAGCAGAGTTGATGATTACTTCGCTTTCCAACGTAACCAGGGAAGGTTTCGCATATCGCGTAGACATGCGCCTGAGGCCAAACGGGCAAAGTGGTCCATTAATGGTGAGTAGCGATGGATTTGTCGATTATGCGAAGCAGGACACCGACATCTGGGAGTGGCTGGCTTACGTGAAATTGCGCGCAGTTGCCGGAGATATGGAACTGGGGCGGATGATTGAAACGCACGCGCGTCATGCGATTCACGAAAGAGCACGTGAAACTCCAGCAGATCAATTGAAGCTTAAGACTCGACGTGTGCGTGATCGGTTGGAAGCAGAGAAGGGAAGAAGATCGCGGTCTGGTGAGCTGGACATCAAACACGCTGCGGGCGGCATGCTCGATGTTTATTTCGCAGTTCGCTATTTACAGTTGGTGGATGACATCGCCGATGAAGGTGATGATCGCTCAACGCGATCAACGCTGGAGCGTTTGGAAGCAAGTGGGTCGCTTGAACCAGACGATTACGCTGATCTGGCGAGCGGATATCAACTCCTGCGCCTGGTTGATCACGAACTGCGCCTGCTGATTGGGAAGTCGTCGCGATTGCCGGCGCCGGATCATGCTGTTGCGCGTGACGTTGCCACGAAGCTTGGCTTTGCCTCAGCAAACGAATTGCATGAGACGCTAACGAATCACATGACAGGAATTCGAGCTGCTTACAACCGGATAACAGAGGGTCACTAGGCCTGACTCAGATTGGCGGCGGATTCAAACCAGCATCTAGTGCACCAGCGGTGTGCGGCTCGTCGCTCATCTTCAGAGTAGACCGACGATTCCGGTAAACGTTTAACGACTTCCCGTTCTTCCTCGGTTAAGTCCGCCCAATCCTTCATTTTGCCTTCCAAACAACGTGGACAACGATTAGTGATCAACTTTCCCTACCTTGTAACAAAGATGTCTGTTTACTACTTGGCATCGCATCGTGTAATTTATCTCAAGGCATCACTGGGATGCGCGAATCAGCAACGATGACGCATGGTTTAGTCAACCTGTTCTCCCGTTGAACGATTTGAGGAGATTGAATGTTTCGAATTAAGGCGTCTTACACCGAACAGCTTGAGCTGAAGACCACCATTGAGCGGGCTAGAGAGTTCTTTGGCGAGCTGCGAAACTTTGTTGACCTGATGCCAGGCATTGAAAGTATTCGCAAGGATGCGAATGGAATTATGCGTTGGATGGTGCGAGCTGAAGTCCCGGTGATTGGACCAGTGCACGCGAGCTTCACCGTGGAAAAAACTGACGATCGTCCTGACCGCCTTGAGTGGTCCCCGGCGCGGACCGAGATGAAGAATTACCTTCGTTACGCTGCTGCTTTTGAAGAGCGCGGTCATAAGGTTTTGATTCGGATTGCCCAGCATGTTGAGCTTCGCCGGCCACATGCACGCGACCTGCACCGCTTTGCGGCGTTAGTGGGTGAAGGCGCAATCAGTGCAGAGATGCAAAAGCGCGTGAAGGAGATGATTAAGGTTTTTCTCGAGCGTGCACAGCAGAAACTTGAAGGCGAGTTACCCGTGGATCAAGAGGCGGAAGCTGTTTAAAGCGGATGTAGATTTTCGAGTTACTGCGGCTTTTGCCGCATCCATTGCGGTAAGCCTCCGGCTTACCGGAAACTTAAAGAAATAAAAGGCTATGCCTTCTACTTTGCTAGCAGGCATAGCCTTTTCGTTGGTCGTGCGGGACGGTAAGCCGGAGGCTTACCGCAAGGAATGCGGCAAAGCCGCCATTCGAATTCCGCCATCCGCATCCGCGATCCGCGATCCGAAATCCGCACTACCTCCGCCCGTAGCTGATCATATTCGCAAACATCCGGAATGCACCTGGGACCCCCTCCCGCAACTGCCGATACCAAACCATGCTTGTGTAGATATATGTCCCTTTTCCATAGCGGACCACCAGTAAGCCGCCAGTTAATGGCTTCTCACCCGGATCGTTGGTCGATAAGAGCGTCGTGTACCGCGCGTCCCATTCCTTCGGATAGTAAAGCCCTCGTTCCTGAATCCAGTTATCGAAATCGGATTTTGTGATCCGATTCGGCGTGGTCAGCAATGGATGACGAGGTTGCAGAAACGCAATCGGTGCGGTTTCATCCGTTACACGATCGTCATCAAGAAGAATAGGATAAGGCGCGAGTTGCGGCCGGCCTTTTCTTTCGTCTGGATTCCACTCGTTGTCCTTGTGATAGAAGACGACCAGGTTTCCACCATTCTCTACAAATTCGAGAAGCTTTGCGTTTGCACTAATTAGTCCGGGATGCGCCTCATACCCTCGGTTATCGATGATAATGGTGTCGTGTAGCGACAACTCATCGTTCTGTACGTCATCAACTGTTAACGAAGTTGCATCCGCGCCCAACGCAGCCAGTGCATGCTCAAGTGTTTGATCGAAACTAGGCAGATACCCAACACGCAGGTTCCGTTTCGCGGTTGCTCGCGCGTAGATCACTCGAATCGCCCGCTGTGTGATGAGCTTTCGTGATTCCTGCTCTTCGATCGTTACAGTTGCCAACGCAGAGTTTGTCGAACTGCTTTTGACTCTAGTTGTTGGACCAGCGGCCGGTTGCAGTAACACTTCGCGAGTTTCATTCGGCGCGAGCGAAACCTCCTGACCAAATTCGAAGATTCTTAACGAGCGACTGGTTACCCGGGCCATTCCTCGGAACGCCTTTGCCGTGTTGTTTACGAGAAACGTCTTGAGCAGCAACGGACGAGCTTCCGTTCCCGGCGTCCATACGTACGGAGTGGGACTGATGCTTCTGATCTCAATTGCCGGCGCCACCTCGCGGTTAAACTCCTGTCTCACATTGAATCGAGCGCCGTAAATCTCCAGTTGCGCGTGCGCCAGAAACTTTCGACCGGAAAGCATTCCATCGTAAAGGTGATCGCGTTTGGGTACTGTGATTAGCGCGTTTTCTGGAGTCGCTCTCTCAATAGTCGCACTCGTTTCAGTGTCCGGAAGCAGTTGGTCTGCTACATCAAGTTTTGCGTTCTCGACCCAGAGGCCCAGAGTCGTGCGCTGCACTTTGACGATGCGGCTGCCCGTGTTTGCGAGACTGACCGTGAAACTTGTGACGGTACCCGGAACCAAAACGTGATCAGGTGAACTCACCATCAAGGTTGTTCCGGTTGAGATTGCCAACGCTTTGCTGATTCTTCGATCAAATAAGACTGCGCGATGACGATCTTCGGAAGTAAACGACGGAAGTTCCTTCAGTCGCCAATCGATCAGATGGTCAAGAATCTTCTCGGTGTCATTAAGAGATCCGTCCGAGGTACTTGTGGCAGGAGTCAATGCCTGCTTCACAGCTTCTGAGACCACCAGACCGTCCAGAAAAGTCTTCGCATTGTCGGGCAACGGTGCAACTCCCTGCGCCTCACGTGCGAGTCGATAGCGGATCAGATTTAGCTTTCCCGTCTGATTGCCCTGCGCGCGCAGCCAATCCGCGACATTCCTGGGCCAGGGACCTTGCGAGGCGTGTTGCTGAAGCGCCGTCAACGCCTGTTCGCCATACGAGGTGCCACGCAACTCGTCGCGTTCGTTAGGGTCGATAACGACCAACTTCTCCGCTGGTGCGTTTGAATCTGCGGTTGGACGACGAACGCGTACAAACAGGCGCTTGGGTTGCCATGGTCCAACCGCTTCTTTGCCGGCCTGCGGTTTTAATTGTTCGGGAAAGCGTTGCCGATCGGCCGCGGCGTCGAAGGCTTCAACCAAAAGCCTGCCCGTCGCTTGATGATGACCGTGACCACCATTTACATCGTGATTCGTGATGATGACATCGGGGCGCAACTCACGAATCTTCGCTACCATGCGCCGCAGTGCTTCGTCATGGCCCCAGATGTTGAAGGTCTCGTCGGCAGATTTTGAAAATCCAAAATCCTTTAGTTGAAGAAAGTGCGGTTGGGATCCTTGAATCTGCGATGCCTTCTCGGTCTCGTGAGCGCGAATGACACCTAGTTCCTCGTACAACTCGGGACCAATAGCGTTCTGACCACCTTCGCCATAAGTTGAAAAAAGGCTGACGGTGTTGATGCCGTACTTTCGTCTCAACACAGTCAGTGAGGTTCCGTCTTCGTCATCAGGATGCGCGGCAACACACATCACCGTTGCCAGGTTTGACAGGTCCAGCAGCGCCTGATGCAGTTCGATCTTATCGATCTGTGAAGGGGTCGGAGTAGGCGATGCTGATTCAACTGCTGTGGGAGATGGTGTCGGTGTGGGAGTGGGATCTTGCGATGAAACGTTAGGCGTAGCGAACGATAAGAATATGACCAGCGCGCAGAGTAGGATCAGAATGTATTTTGTGGTTCTGGGCATTGTTTTAGATTCTCTGGCCTTACTCTGCTCCTTAAGAAATCTATGATCGCAATCGTTCTAATCGACCAGCGACGACCATGCTAATGGCAATAATGACCATCAGAATCACACCGTAAGCTGCTGCCGAACCGAGATTGAAATCCCTCAACTCAGATGCAATCGCAATGGATACGGGACGATTCGATGGCACAAAAATCAGCACCGAGGCGACGTATTCTCCAAGCGCGATTACGAACGCTAACAACGTTCCCGCTAAAGCACCCGGCCAAACCAAGGGCAACGTAACACGCGTGACCCTTCGCCACCACCGCGCACCCAAACTGGCGGCTGCATGTTCGAGAGCCGGATCGAGTTGCTCCATATTGGATTGCACGGCACGAACCACCAACGGCATAAAGCGCAAGAAATAGACAGCGGGCAAGATCCAGAAGGTGCCGACCAGGATGTATGAGCCGAGCAGAAGACTTGGCCGGCCATAGGCTTCGGCGATTGAAATTGCCACCACTGTTCCAGGCAAGGCCCACGGAATCAGCACCAGCAGGGAAACCAAACGTCTACCCAGTCGCCATCCTTTGCTTGTCACGATAGTGGCAACACAAAAACTCCAAACCAAGGCGGCCACAGCAGAAATTGCCGACATCGACAGGCTGTTGAGAAAAATCCCGGCCGCATCGGTATCAGTTAGTACCTTTCTATAATTCGCAAAGGTGTACGCAGGTGGCAGTGTTTGCGTGGTCCATTGCCCATCGACGGCGAAGCTGACCAAAACCAGCGTGAAGATGGGAAGAGAAAGAAGTACGGAAAAGAAAACGCCCACGACGATGGCCAGAGTGCGAGTGCGGCCACTACTAATTTCTCTTCTGACGCGAGGTGCTCCTTTCATGGCGGCAGCCACAAACTTCCGCGTGCCTTCGTAACGTTGAAAGAAGATCAGTGCAGCCAACGAGATCGCCGCGAGTATCACTGTTTCGGTCAGTGCCAGCGCTTCATCGCCGCGTTGTCGTGCTGTGAAGATCTCCAGAGTCAACACTCGCACTCCACCACCAAAAAAGAGCGGTGCGCTGAAAGACGCCATCGAAGTCATAAACGTCAACAACCCTGCTGCGAGAAGTGAGGGTGTCAACTGCGGCAGAATCACACGGCGCAAGACATGACCTGGTGCACCACCTAACACACGACCCGCTTCGGCAAGTCCTGCGTCCAATCTTCTTAAACCAGCCCCGGTGAGAACGTAAAAGAACGGGTACATCGTGTACGTGTGAAAGATTATCAACGCGGTCCAGCCTCGCAACGACCACGGCGCAGAACTAAAGCCGAACAACCTCTGAACTACCCTCGCTAATACTCCAGACTCACCGCAAAGGAAGATGAACGCAACTGTTCCCACGAGGGGCGGCAGCACTAGTGGCATCGCCGCGAATGCTGAGAACAAACGCTGGCCGGGAAATCGATAGCTGGCGAATAGAAATGCGAGTGGTACGCCGACGATGGCGCAGCAGAGAACGGTTAAGAGTGAGATGCCGACGCTGGAAACAATTGCTTCGAGAACGATCGACTGTCTGAAAATCGTGGCGTAGTTCGCAAGAGACCATCTACCTTCGAACTGGAGTGAGGACGCAAGGAGGTGAAGCGACGGATAGACAACTCCGTAGACGAGAACAACAGCGGTAATGGCAAGTAACGTGAACCTGCCACGATTAAAAGGTTCTCCTCGTTGGTTAGCGGGCATTGTCAGTTTGGAAATGGAAATTGGGATTTGGGATTTGGGATTTGGAAATTGGAAATTGGAATTTGGAATTTTTAGGATCCATCAGTTGTCAGTTGTTAGTGGGTGTGACCCAAGATTTCAGGTTGGGAAGGGTGGTTCACCCCCGCCGTCGCGCTTACTTGAAGCTACGAGATTTGCAATCGGCTCACTAACCAGTCAAATACATTAACT
>DATBMP010000360.1:0-4073 GCA_036554845.1 Pyrinomonadaceae bacterium | reverse complement strand
CCAAGACCCAAGACCAAAGACCCCATAACAACTGACCACTGACAACCTACGTCCTAACTTCTGACCTCTGAGATGTTTTGTTAAGCTGTAATCCACCTATTTTCCAGTGGCGCTCCTTCAACTGAACCTCCGGAGACAACGATGAACGACGAACGAAGAAGTCAGAAACGCATTCCCTTTCTTGTTGAAGTGCAGTGGGAAGGCGCGACCGGCAAACATCAAGCACGTACCAGTGACATCAGTCAGGGAGGCTGCTTTATCGACACCGTCGCGCAAACCACCGTCGGCGAGATCCTCCTCTTTAAAATGCGCCTGCCTTCCGGCGAACCGATTGAACTCGAAGGTGAAGTCACGTATGTCGCCGAAAGCATCGGTTTTGGCGTGCGCTTCCGAGATCTCGGCGAAGAGGACCAGAAAAAGATCGAATGGTTGGTTAAAGCTGAAGAATCACGTAAGGGCTGATCGTAAATTATGAAAATATTCATCACTCTTCTCTTCATCTTCTGCACATCTTCCGCTTTTGCCGCACCTCAGACCATGCGGCTTGACTACTACCACACAGGAAATTCGAAACAGGAGACGTACAGCATCGATCGTGTGGTGATTGAGCCGCTTCCGTGGCCCGGCAATGTAAACAAGAGCCTCGACAACTCAAATCTTGGCAAGTATCTGTTCGAAGTGTGGGATCAAAAAGCCAAACGCATGATCTATTCGCGTGGCTTCGCTTCAATCTATGGCGAGTGGGAGACAACCGAAGAAGCAACCAGGATAACGCGAACGTTTCATGAGTCGCTTCGCTTTCCGCTTCCTTCTGAAACTGTAGAGGTGGTTCTAAAGAAGCGCGATCCAAAAAACAACTTCGTTGCTGTTTGGTCGGCGACCATAGATCCCGCAGACATCTTCATCGATCGATCCAAAGGTGTCGCGCCTGCCCCTTTGATCACCATCCAGAAAATGGGTGAGCCAGGAACCAAGGTCGATTTCTTGATCCTGGGAGATGGTTACACCGCCGCAGAGACAAAGAAGTTTGAAGCAGATGCGAGACGTTTGACCGAAGCATTGTTCGCAACTTCTCCATTCAAAGAACATCGCAAAGATTTCAATGTCTGGGCCATCTGCCCACCCGCAGCCGAAAGTGGAATCTCTCGTCCCTCAACCGGCATCTATCGCGACTCGCCAATCGGATCAACGTATGACGCATTCGGATCTGAACGGTACGTGCTCACTTTCGATAATCGCGCCATGAGAAGGGCTGCAAGTTTTGCGCCGTACGAATTTGTCGAGATTCTTGCAAACAACCGCACGTACGGCGGCGGTGGAATCTTTGGTCTTTACAGCACGGTCGCCGCTGACAATGCATGGGCCAATTATGTCTTCATTCACGAGTTTGGACATCACTTTGCGGCGCTGGCCGACGAGTACTACACCTCGCCTGTTGCTTATGCGCCAGCCACGGAACGTATCGAACCCTGGGAACCGAACGTCACGGCGTTGCTCAGTGTTGCCGAGTTGAAATGGAAGGACTTGGTTTCAGCCGATACGCCACTTCCAACACCCTGGAACAAAGAGGTCTACGAATCTTATTCACGCGAAATTCAGAAACGGCGCGCACAACTGCGTCAGGAGAGGCGACCGGAGAGTGAGATGGAGGCGCTGTTCGCGGAACAACTGAAACACGAACGGAGTCTGTTCGCGAGCGAGAAGTATCGTGATCGAGTGGGCGCGTTTGAAGGTGCGATGTATGAATCGCGTGGCTATTACCGTCCGCAAGTTGATTGCATCATGTTTTCCAGGACGGACTTCTTTTGTGCTGTGTGCCGCAGGGGGATTGAGCGGGTGATAGATCTTTACGTCGCATAAATTTGGATTGCGGTGGCAGACGCGCCTCCTTGGAGTGCGGTGGCAAGCGCAGCGCGACACCGCTTTGGATTGCACCTTCAGGCTCAATTACGACGATCAGATCCAAGCGGTGTCGCGCTTGCCACCGCACTCCAAGGCGGTTATTTCGTAGCCGCAACCTCTGCTTGCAATTTGGTGACTATCTCCCTCGCATTTTCAGCATTCGCAAAATTCGGATCTAGCTCCAACGCTTTCTTATACGACTCCAACGCCTTCAGCTTCTCACCCTTCTTCAATTGAAACTCACCCAAGCTATCGTAAAGATTTGCGTCTTTCGGAAAGAGCTGTACGGCTACACCGAGGATGGAAAGCGCTTCATCGACCATCCCCGCATTGGCCAGCTGATAAGCAACGTTGTTCAAACCACCGGGATTCACTGGACCATTAGGATTAATCGCCATCCCTTTCTTCAGCGATGCAAGAGCGCCGTTCGAATCCCGATTGATCACCTGCGCTATTCCATGAAACAGGTAGACAACCGGAATGTTCGGATAGAACTCTACCGCCAACCCACTGCTCTGCAACGCACGCGGCCGATCACCTTTGATAATCAACTGCCGCGTTAGACCCAGGAAGGTGTCTAGCAAGTTGGGGTAGATCGAAGCGCCTCCAAATGACTTTCGGAGTTCCTTTGCCGCGAGATCAATATTCGACTCTGGATGTAACCACAGCGTTCGCACGTACTCGGTATTTGACCTGGTCCAATCCTGGGCCATCTCTGCAACAAGAGCAGTTAAAGGTTCATTCAAACGTAATTGTGTGGGAGCGCCTGCAGAACTAAGAGCAATGTAATCCTGAAAGAACGTTAGGCCACCTAGTGAGTTGTAGCGTTCGAGACCAGCAGCACCATTTTTTGCGGACAGCTGTTGGGCCATATACGAACCGACTCTAGTGAATGCCTGGTTACTGACCGGATGAACTCCCGCACGAACCTTGTCCAAACTGGCAGGCAAACCGTCCTTCAAGCTGTTCGGGTTCATGTGTTCATTGAAGTAAGCAAATGCGGCAGCGAGTTCCTGATCACTCGCTGCCAATGGGCGTCGCAAACGTTCAAACTCTGATACGCCATAGTTGAATGTCTCGTGAATTCCTTGCGCGATTGCACCCTTGACCTTGTCAGGCGAGTAAGCATCAAGCCTGAGCGGAGAGCCAGTCAGCAGTTGAAACAGACGATCGAGATAGACTCCCGGATTACCATCTTCGAAATTCATCCCGACTGCCAGTGCCATATTTCGAGTCGGGGAAATGTAGAGCAGCGTCCGTGTCTCTTGTTGGCCCCCTGAATGGACCAACATGTATCGCCCGTTGTAGGGAGTCGTCTCCCAACCCATTCCATAGTTTGTGAAGCGACCAGCCTTCGTGCTCATCGACGTGCTGACGATCTTCATACTCTCTGCTGAGATCAATTTCTGATCGATTACGCCGCGTGCAAACTTGAGGAGATCGGGGACGGTTGAACGAGTTCCACCAGCTGCAAAACGACTGCTGATGTCCACGAACTCAGAGTTCTTGATTTTCCCGTCGACCAGCTGATATCCGCGCACACGGTTGGGGATTACTTCGAGTGGATCATCCATCCTCGTATCGTTCATTCCGAGAGGCTGCCAGATGTGTTGGCGCATGTAGTCGGCGTAGGACATTCCACTCGCCGCTTCGATTACTGCACCCAGTAGGTTGTATCCATAACTTGAATAGCTATACCGGGTACCGGGTTCAGCAACGAGATCGAAGTTCTCAAAGATCGCAATCGACTCGCGAGTACTCTTGTGATCCTTGATGTGAAGTTCCTGCGTTGGATTCTTGTAATGACTAATTCCACCAATGTGGCCCACGACCTGACGAACTGTGACGGGCCATGGCTTCTTGGGAAAGTACGGCACGTAGGTTTGAACTTCTGCGTCGAGGTTGATCTTTCCCTTCTCAACCAACTGCATGATTGCGAGAGCCGTCATCGGTTTAGTAACTGAGGCGAGACGGTAAGCGGATTCAGCCTTTGCGGGCACCCGGTTTTCCAAATCCGCAAAACCATAACCCTTGGCCCAAACGAAATCGTCCTTCATAAAACCGATGGACAACCCCACAGTCTTATCAAACGACATCTGCCTGGCTGCGAACTCGTCAAACTTCTTAATTGCCGCGGCGAAGTTTTTAGGGATGCGCGGGGCGGCGGTCCC
>DATBMP010000326.1:0-6813 GCA_036554845.1 Pyrinomonadaceae bacterium | reverse complement strand
GCCGGTCGTGCTTTCTGTGCGGGTGGTGACTTGCGCGAGATGCAGAGGATGGCCCAGGCCGAAGGACGTGTGGAAGCGTTCTTTGACGAACCGTTACAGCTACTCAATGAATGCCTTGTATTGATCCGGCGGATACCGATTCCCGTTATTGCGGCCGTCAATGGTGTGGCGTCAGGGGGTGGTTGCAACTTTGCTCTTTCATGTGACCTGGTCGTGGCTGGGAAAAGCGCTCGTTTCAATCAGGCATTCATCAAAGTGGGGCTAACACCCGACTGTGGTGGCACATTTCTGTTGCCGCGACTGGTGGGTCTGAAGCGCGCTGCCGAACTAATGATGACCGGTGATCTGGTTACTGCCGACGAAGCGCTTTCGCTCGGCATGATTAACCACGTAGTTCCCGATGAAGAGTTGATGGCTCATGCGCACTCGCTGGCGGAAAAGTTGGCCCAGTCTCCAACGGCAGCAATCGGACGAATCAAAGAGTTACTTGATGCAAGTGCGAACAACAGCTACGAATCGCAGTTAGAGTTGGAACGGCAAGCACAGATTCAGTCAGGACTCACCAATGATTTTCGCGAGGGTGTAGCGGCATTCATAGAAAAGCGAGCGCCAAGGTTTTCTGGAGGTTAGATTCGGCAGTGAGCGTGTTATTGATTGATGCGAGCCGCCGGTTACAAGCTGGCGGCTTTTAGTTTGAAAATGACGTAGATTGCGACGCGCGAGATGGAGTCACTCACCTATTTTCAACTTCTGAGCCGGAACCATTCCTTTAGGAGACTGTGGTTCGGCCAGGTGATCTCTGAACTGGGTAACTGGTTCAATTTTGTGGCGGCGCTCGGCCTTGTTCGAGTGATATCGCACGGATCTGCCGAAGTCACCACCATTCTCCTTCTGTCGCGCATGATTCCTTTCACGCTGTTTGCGCCGCTGGCGGGAGCGTTTGTGGATCGCTGGTCCAGGCGCTCAGTAATGATCGTTACCGACATCGCACGCGTGTTCATTGCCGTGGGTTTTCTATTTGTTAATGGTGCTGAAGATCTTTGGTTGGCATACGTCTGCACCGTGTTGTTAGCGGTCCTCGGTGCTTTCTTCGAAGCGGCAAAGAACGCAGCCGTGCCGAACATCACCGGGGAGCGCGACCTGCTTGCCGGAAATGCGTTGATGTTCTCTTCGCGCTTCTTACTAATGGCAATCGGTGCCGCGCTGGGCGGATGGACCGCGGCAACCGTTGGTTACAAGACAGCGTTTCTCGTGAACGCATTCTCGTTTGTCGTGTCCGCCTACTTCGTTTGGTTGATTCCAGATGAAGAGACCCGACAGCCGATTCCGTCTGCCGACGAGGTCGTTAAACCAAAACGGAGATTCAGCTACTGGTCCGACATTCGCGAGGGATGGGGGTACATCATCTCTCATCGAACTGTGGCAGCAATTCTCGGAGTCAATGTTCTCTGGGCCAGCGGAGGAGGTTCGATTAACTTGATCGCTGATCGGTTGGGCGGAATCGTATTCGCCGGCAAGAATGGAATGAGCGGTGATGCTGCAGTGGCAGCACTGTACTTTGGATCGGGAATGGGACTGTTTGTGGGAATGATGATCGCTCGAAGAGTGGGCAGCTTCTTTGAGCTACGCAATAAGACGGCGAGCTTCATTGGCTGGGGACTCTTAATCCAAGGCTTTTTCGCCGCATTCATGGGCGTGATGCCCAATCTTTGGCTCGCCTGCTTTCTTCTCTTTCTGAGTCGCGTGATTCTGGGCGCTGAATTTGCCGTTCAAGAGACCCTGTTGATGCGGTTGGTACCTGACTTCTTGCGCGGTCGTGTGTCGACGACCGATCGCGCAACCGAGATTCTCATTTGGAGTTTATCGACGGCGGCCGCAGGATGGTCACTCAACTGGATAACTCCACGCGTACTGACTGTGATCTCGGGTCTACTTTCTTCTACCGCAGGCCTCGCGTGGTTACTGTTGCTGGTGAGTCAAAAATTGAGTTTGCCAACTCGAACATCGGTTGGCGAGAGTGTGACGTGAATGTGCGTAACGAACATTAACCTCCCTTTCTTTGTACGGTAGCGCTCGCAGCTGTTCTCAAAGCTTTCTGAAACAGTGCTCCACACTACACTTTAGCTTCACAAATCACTCAATCGCGCCCTTACATAACTATTACAACGGCCCACTCAGTTGCTTGTTACGATACCTCCGGAACGAAAAATCTGGAGAGTATACAAGCAGCAAATGACGAAGACCGAAAATTTAAACAAGCGCGCACCGTTAAATTGGAACACCGCAATTTTCATGATCATCTTTCATGTAGGAGCAGTCGCAGCACTGTTCACATTTAGTTGGTCCATCCTTGTAACGACCGTTGCCCTTTGGTGGGTATCAGGAAGCCTCGGTATTGGCATCGGGTTCCATCGCCTGTTAACCCATCGAGGGTTCAAGACACCAAAACCGCTCGAGTACTTTTTGACCTTCTGCGGCTTGCTGGCACTGGAAGGGGGAGCAATCAACTGGGTGGTAACGCATCGTATTCACCATTCGAGGACTGACGCTCCCGGCGATCCACACACTCCGCGTGACGGAACGTGGTGGGCCCACATGGGTTGGATCCTTCGTGGCACATCCCAACAGCATGAAGAGAGTGTGATGCGTCGGTACGCTCCTGACTTAATGAAAGACCCAGTTCACCAGTGGATGAACCGGCTTTATTTCGTCCCCCTAATCTTATTAGGCGTAGGCCTGTTTGCTTTTGGTGGTTGGGCCTGGTTGGCATGGTGTGTTTTTCTGCGAGTAACGTTGGGGCTTCATGCGACGTGGCTGGTGAACTCGGCAACTCACCTCTGGGGAAGTCGGCGGTTTGAGACGACCGACGATTCGACGAACAGTTGGTGGGTGGCAATGGTGACGTTTGGCGAAGGATGGCACAACAACCATCACGCGTATCCGCGTGCGGCCCGTCACGGCTTGACCTGGTATGAGGTAGATCTGAATTGGATCGGGATTCGAGCGCTGCAACTGATGGGTTTGGCGAGAGACATTCGCTTGATATCGAAGGAACAACTGACCGCTAATCAAGAAGCGCGCGAACTGAGACGAGCTGCTTAGCTCAGGATTACGGGTGGCAAGGGAAGCGCGACACCTGAACATTGTCGATTGCCGATTTGATTCCTGGTCGTCGCCCCGACCCGTTGTGCGAATGGCCTCAGGCGTATCCGGTTGGAAAAAATTGCTAGTCGCTAATCGCAGGAAAATCGACAATCGACAAGGTTCAGGGTTGCCACCGCACTCGAAATTGGACTTGGTCTACTGACTTTGAAACAATTCCCGCATGGCTGTAGGTCGGCGGAAATCGATAGCGTTCTTTATCACGCTCGGTGCGTGCCTGGTCGCGGTCGCGGTTGCCTTAAATGTCGGTTGGATAATTCTCAATTGGCGCGAAGTAGCATTACTCGTCTTTGGAATTATTTTCTTTCTCCTCATCATCTTTGGCCTCGTTCTGAATACCACCTTCCTAATCCGCGAAATCCGGCGCAACGAACAGCATGATGCATTCATCAACGCTGTTACCCACGAACTAAAAACCCCCATCGCCTCGATTCGCCTCTATCTCGAAACTCTAAAGAGTCGAGACATCACCGATGAGCAACGTCACGAGTTCTACGACGTCATGCTTGCCGATAGCGATCGACTGCTGCAGACCGTTGAGCAAGTATTGCGAGCGGGTCGCACTGGACACCGGCGGCGTCGCCTCAATCCCACAATAATCGATCTGGGTGAGATGGTTAACGAATGTGTAGATCTCGCGCGCGTGCGTTACAACCTCGGCGTAGGTTCGGTCAGTTTCTCTGAAGCCGGAAATGGTAAGCGTCCCATGGTCGCGGGCGACGCCGATGAATTGCGCGCCGCCGTCTCGAATTTGTTGGACAATGCGATTAAGTATTCTGATAAAGAAGTGAGAGTTGCTGTCGAGGTTGCCACACTGGATGAGAAGCGAGTAACTGTTAAAATCAAAGATCAAGGTATCGGCATTCCCCGCGCGCAGTTGAAGCGAGTTTTTAAACGATTCTATCGAGTACCCGGTCGCGTGATGGCCCACGTGAAGGGCACTGGTCTGGGATTGTTTATTGTGCGTTCAGTGATCGAGAAACACGGCGGGCGGGTCGTTGCGGAGAGCCCAGGTCTCGGTGAGGGAAGCACCTTCACGATTCAACTTCCTCGAGCATAACAATGACGAATGTGCTGATAGTTGAAGACGAGAAGCACCTCGCCGATGGACTGCGGTTCAATCTCGAGGCCGAAGGCTATACAGCAGAGATCGTTGGCGATGGTGAATCAGCGCTTGCTTTGCTTTTGGACCGGCGCAAAGAGTTCCAGGCAATTGTGTTAGATGTCATGTTGCCGGGAGTAAGTGGTTTTGAAGTGGCTTCACGGCTCAGGGCGGCTAACAACTTCGTTCCTGTCCTCATGCTAACAGCTCGCAGTCGTCCGGAAGATGTTCTGCAGGGCTTTGAGTCAGGTGCAGACGATTATCTTCCCAAGCCCTTCGAGTTGAATGTGTTGCTTGCGCGACTAAATGCGTTGTTACGGCGAAGGGAATGGTTTCAGCGAGACCGGCGAAGTTCTGAAGGGGCGGAAAGCGAGCCAGTAACTGAACCTCAGCCACCGGACGTCATAACCATTGGAGGAAGAACGATCGATTTTTCCTCTCTCGAACTTCGCACACCCACCCAGACAGTCCATCTCACTCTTATGGAAGCGGACCTGCTGCGCTACTTATTCAAACACCAGGGGCGAGTCGTGTCTCGCAAGGCGATGTTGGAAGATGTTTGGGGCCTTCGCGAAGATACCGACACGCGAGCGATCGATAACTTCATCGTACGTTTGCGGAAGTACATCGAAGACGAACCGAACAAGCCAAAATATCTACTGACCGTCCGTGGTGTCGGCTATCGCCTGCAAGTGAGCAGCTGACCTGGCCTCCGTCTTTGTTATCTCAGCGCGTTTTGTTACACGTAGAAAGCCCCTCCCATACCATCAAGCGCGGAGTGAGATCGACACAGAGCTCTCATCGATCGAGTTTCAATCATGATTGTCAGAGACGAGGAACCCGCGGACTACGACACCGTCCATACGCTGAATCGGTCTGCGTTCGAGACCGAAGTCGAGGCAGGCCTGGTCGATGCACTTCGCCAACAAGCTGATCCAATAGTGTCGCTTGTTGCAGTCGATGGTGCGACGGTCGTAGGTCACATCATGCTCTCACCTGTTTCACTCAGTGACCATCCGAATCTGGTGATCATGGGTCTCGCGCCAATGGCGGTTCTTCCCGAGCATCAAAATAAGGGAGTGGGTTCCGCTCTCGTTCGCGCTGGTCTGGAGCGTTGTCGCGAGTTGGGTGCTGGAGCAGTGGTTGTTCTTGGTCATGCGAGCTACTACCCGCGTTTTGGTTTCATGCCGTCCACGCAATTTGGAATTAGAAGCGAATACGATGTTCCAGACGACGTCTTTATGGTTCTGGAATTGCTGCCCGGTTACCTTACGGACGCCGCAGGGACCATCACGTATCATGCGGCATTTAATAATCTGTAGTTCGAACCTTAACGTAGCTCCAGGCGTAAGTGACAGAGAAAACCCGGGGAACCTAATCACAGCTAGAAGGTCGACTGCAAAGACCACTCGAGAGCTTAAGTAATTTCTATATGGACCTAACGCCTATTACTCTGCAAGGCAAACACGTTCGACTCGAGCCTTTGACGTTCGAACACGAAGCTCAACTCAATGCGGCAGCATCTGATGGTGAGCTCTGGAACTCGACCGTTACGATCGTGCCCGACCGGGACGGAATGCGCAGCTACATTGCCGACGCTCTAACTGCTCACAATCAGAAGACTGCTCTGCCATTCGCCATCATTCAACTTTCCAAGGATCGCGTCGTTGGTAGCACGCGGTTCTTCCGGATCGAGCACGAACACCGAAGGGTTGAGATTGGATATACGTGGCTGGCAGCAGGCGCACAACGCACGGGTGTGAATACTGAGGCGAAGCTTCTCTTGCTCACTCACGCATTCGAGACCTGGAGTTGCATTCGAGTTGAACTGTTCACTGATTTTCTCAATCAGCAATCGCGTGCGGCGATCTTACGTCTCGGCGCGACACAGGAAGGCGTCCTTCGCAACCACATGATCACACCAAGTGGTCGGTATCGTGACTCGGTTTGCTTTAGTATCATCGAAAGCGAATGGCCAGATGTGAAGGTCAAGCTGCAAGCTAAACTTGGTCGAGCAGGTTAAGGATCAAAGACATGTCTAACAAAAGTCATGTTCGACAAGGTCACGGCACTGTACGCCCGTATCTCCGCGGTCCGATCGAACTCCCAGAGTTTGTGCGCCAGGTTTTTGGTGCCATCGAGCTTGAACGCTTCGACTTTGGACCGGATAATTTTCACATAGAGATGCAGATCGGCGATTCAACGATCGTAATCGAAGCGGGTGAGCTTCCTTCTCATATCAAACCGTGGGTCTGTTCGGTCTATGTCTACGTTCCCGACGTGGATGCCGCCTACGCGCGCGCCCTTTCACTCGGGGCAACTGAGTTGGCGCCGGTTGAAGATAAGCCGTACCAGGAAAGACAAGGCGGCTTCGTCGATGCGGCGGGAAACACCTGGTGGGTTTCCACGTACAAAACATCAACCTAAGAATGTCATGCGAGGTTCACTACTCAATCGAATCCTCTGTCGAGCGAGAAGCGGCTTGGAACTTCTGGTCTAACGGGAGCAACTGGGCGACAGTAGATCCTGGGGTCGATTCAGTTGATCTC
>DATBMP010000305.1:0-12037 GCA_036554845.1 Pyrinomonadaceae bacterium | reverse complement strand
ACCGGGGGTAGATCTGTGTAACCGTGATAACGATGTTCGATGGCATTAATGGCATCGAAGATTGCGATGTGAACAATGGCCATGGCGCGGGCGGCACGTCCGGGTCCCACCTGTTCACCAAAGACACGGTCCTCACCAGGTTGTACCGGCGTGTGATCCAATCCGCTCGCATCGATGGCGATGCCGTTCCAGCGACGCAAACGGTTGAGGGTGTTACCGCCGTGAGTGAAGGTTTGGCGCTCGCGCACGATGCTGCGAGCACGGTATTTGGGACCCCAAACGTTTTCGTGAGTTTGTGATTTGTTCTGGGCCAGAGTTCCCGAGGCGCCAGAAACAAGAGTGATGAGGAGTAGAACAACGGATAGTTTTCGAACTTTCTTTCCCATGATAGAGGCTCCTTTATGCGCAAGGTGACAGCCGTAAATCAGCGGCTGCACCGCATCGAGAAATTGCTTGGTCGGTCTGTTTGTTTGCGTGAAGTCGGGTAAGGTGCGCAGAGACTATCCGTGAGAGGAAATGGTGTCAAGGATTTGGTGGGTGATTAGAGGGCTTTGGTCTTGGGACTTTGGTCTTTGGGCTTTGGTCTTGGGACTTTGGTCTTGGGACTTTGGTCTTGGGGCTTTGGTCTTGGGGCTTTGGTCTTTGCGCTCTTCAGCTTCGCGGAGCGTTCCAAAGACCAAAGACCGAAGACCAAAGCCCCAATCCAACAGACCCGCTGACCTTCGACCACCCCTCGTTTACGCCTTCGTAGCCCGAATGCGTAGCGTGAGTACAACATCATCACGAATCAAATCGTCACGCTTTCCAGCATACATGATCCCAAAATCTTTCCGATTGATCGCAAATGAACTGTCAACGGTCGCACCTTCAGAACTGATCGCGATTGTCGCTGGAAAGGTGATCGATTTCGTCACGCCATGCATTTGCAGATTTCCCGTGACCGTATGCGTCGCGCCCTTCTCACCGCCGGCCCTAATCTCAGTGGACTCAAAAGTAGCTTGAGGATACTTAGCAACGTCAAAGAAGTCTGCCGTCTTCAGATGTTCAGTAAGTTGAGCTTCATCGGTTGTAATCGAATTGAGATCGATAGTGATCCTCACACGACTCTTCTCTGGTTGGCCCTGGTAGTCGATGTCACCTGAGAATCTTTCGAACGATCCATTGTGACTTCCGGTAACTTTTGATCCTACAAACTCGATCTTTGAGGATTGTGGCGATATTGAATACCGCTCACCTGTGGCTGGTGCTGAGGCAACTGGTGCTGCTTCCCCGGTAACTGCTTTTGGTTTGTCAGCCGCCGGATTGGCGCATGCTGATGTCAAAAGCAAAACGATAGCAAGAGTGGTAACTGCACGAGACATACAATTCTCTCCTGAATATTTGTTGATCGGTTCGCGGGGGTTTGGCCGAGAACCTTAGCACGCACGATGGGCCACGGACAAAACGAGTGGGCGGGTCTAGTTGTCAGAAGTTAGAGGGCAGAAGTCAAAGGTTAGAGTCAGAGTCAGAGGCGAGAGGTGAGAGGTCCGGAGTCAGTTGGCGGCGGCTTTGCCGCTTTGCGGTAAGGCTCTGCCTTACCGTCGAGGACGAAACACTTCCAGGCTTCGCCTACAATGCAACGACTTAGGCGTAGCCTGATGTCTTTGCGAAACTAACGGTAAGGCAGAGCCTTACCGCAAGGGTTGCGGCAAAGCCGCCGCCAACTGTCCTCTGACCTCTAACTTCTGTCCTCTGACCTCCGACGTCCTCTGACCTCCGACGTCCTCTGACCTCTAACCTCTGACCTCTGACTTCTGTCCTCACTCTCTTTCCTCAGTCCCCTGACTCCCAGAATTTCTTGCCACAAAACGCTCTTCCTGAGGTGTTATCCCATTGAAACGCAAATCTGAGTTCAGGGAGTCGCCGTATGTCAAAAACTACATTTGTTCGCCTCGTTATTGGCTTCTTAGTAATTGGTAGCTTGGCCGTACTTACCAGCCAGGCTCATGTGAGTTGGGGTGCGAATGCGTCGGTTCCTCAAACATCGACCGAAGGAACCTGGACCGCGTCCGTAAATGACAAAGGAAAAATTCATTTAAACTTCGAGCGCAAAAGCGAGCACAGTGGAAAAAATCAGACTGGTCAATCGTACGAATTCACCGATCTTCAGGGCTTAAATCGTGAACAGGCTTTGAACGGAGGTCCCGTCAAGTTCAGCCTCGTGCGCGAAGCCGGAACGATCGATTGCGAAGGCAGTTTTCAGAACGGAAAAGGCTCAGGCACATTTCGCTTTACCTCAAACCCGGGTTTTGTATCTGCGATGAAGGGTCGTGGCTTTGACTTCGAAGACGGAACGAGTTCACGTCGCACAGAGGAAAGGTTGTTTGCAGCGACCACGTTGAATGTGACCACTGCCCTTGCTGACGATCTGGTCTCTGCTGGATTTGGGAAGCTCGGCGTAGATGATCTTTTCAAGGCCGCTATCTTCAAGATCGACTCCAAGTTTATGCGCGAGATGAAGGCCAGTGGTTTTGGTGATCTCGGAATGGAAGAGTTGGTTAAAGCGCGCATCTTCAAGATCGATCCGGAGTTTGTTACGCAGGTCAGTCAAATGGGATTTGATAAAGAGCCGTTTGAGAGCCTGGTGAAGATGAGGATCTTTAAAGTGACGCCGGAGTTTGTCGCTGAAGTTCGAAACGAAGGGTTAACAAATGTTGACGTGGAGGATCTGGTGAAGTTGCAGATCTTCAAGATCGACAGTGCCTTTATCAAGCAGGCACGGTCTGAAGGTGTGCCGTTGGAAGTTGAGCGTTTAGTGCAGCGTCGGATTGGTGTGGGGAGGAATTGAACGATTGTCGATTGTTGATTGACGATTGTCGATTGAAGGATGGTCGAGAGTCGATTGCCGGTTACGGATACCGAGTGCCGATTGATCATCTACTCGGAGTTCGCTCATGAAATTCACGTGCAGTTTTTGGTAAGCGGCTAGAGTGAGTATCCGCAACCGACAATCGGCAATCGACAATCGCCTTACGGCCTTCCCTTCTTACCATCATTTTTGGGCCGGTCCTGATTACCCTTGGGCGGCTTACCCTTCTCCTGAACCACGACCTTAGTGTTGGTATTCTTCGGTGGCTTTTTGCCTTCCCTTTGGCCAAATGCCCCCACCGACATCATGGCCATTACTACTAATGCCAGGACTTTTTGCTTCAAGGTGATCATTAAATTCCACTGCCTCCTCATGTTTTTCAGCGCTCATGGGAGGGAGAAAGAGGTGCGCCGACCGCTAATTGAGCAATAAGGATGCCAGTTAGTTCGAGGATTGAATAATCGCCTAATTGCGTGAACAAACTTGCCTCACGCGCCCCAAAGTCAAGCCGCCACTACCATCGTTCGCACGGTTTCGCACAAATTCGCACCGTATCGTGCAATGGTCGAACCAGCTTCAACGCTTGGCCGAAGCACTCAAAGTGCCCACATTTCCGCTGGTATCGAATACCCTCAGGCTGATCGTATGCTCGCCCGGCGCCATCCCCGGCAGGTCCAGGGTGTATCGTTCGCGCGCATTGTCCGCGATGCCATCGTCGGGAAAGATCGGCGTCCAAAGTGATCCATCCACACTCAAATCAGCCTTCTTTACCTTGCCCGTCGCATCCTCAACTTCAAAAACTACTCGCAGTCCATTGCCAGTAAACTGAGGTTGGCCCACAGCACGTAACACTGGTGGCGTGTTATCAACATCAACTGGCTCGCTCAATCTCTCACCCGACAATGCCTGACCTGCCGGATTGTCAGGTGCATCAGAGGCTATGATGCGGATTACATAGCGACCGTCAGCTAACGTCGCACCGTCGATCGTATAAAAATTGTCACGCAACTTGTCTTTCAAAAGACGAAAGGTAGTTTCATTCAGGGCCCGATAGTAGATTGCATACTCGAGCGTATCACCATTTCGATCTTCCGCCTGCCATTGAAACGACCTCGCACCTCGTTGAAACAACCGCCGCGGAGGAACCTGAGCAGCCATCCCGAATTGTGTTGGATCAAGACCCGCAGATTCGAGATTCGGATCAACCTGCATCTGAGCAACCTGTTGCAGACCAATGCCAATGGGTAACGCAGTTATCGAGAGGATCTCTGGCGCAACATTGCGCGGAAGGTACGCTAAATTGATGTCTTCGGCCCACGAGCGGGCGTTTCCCGCAGAACGCAGGGTCATGCGCCATTGAATAAAACGCGCGCGGGGACTGGCGACCTGATTTCCATTTGGATCACGGTAGGGAGTACTCCATTCACTCCAGGTGCTATCCGGTCGTTCACCATTTCCACTGCGAGTTTGTATCTCTACGTTTCCGGCGCCCCGCCACCAAACACGACCCCACGTCGCAATCAACTTTGCATCGCGTACTGGCGACTCATAACTACCTTCAGCGATCGCTGCTTCGCCAAAGCGAAACAGTTTTCCCTGGTTGCTCGACGCTGCATAGATCTGTCCGCCGCGAGAAAGAAACGATGAGATCTGCCCTTCGCTCGACTGTAGCAACAACGTGTCACGACCATCGTTGGTGACTGAATAGATTCGACCCTTTTCACCAGTACCAATCAGAACACTGCCCGGTTGCAGTGCAGGCGCAATTGCAAACGCGGTGACCGTTGTTGAGCTCCAAACAACATCTGCACCGCCGTCCGGCGAAATACGAAAGACAGCGCTGCGGGCATTCGAAATGTCCGTTCTACTTTTTGCCGGTGTGGCTTGCTGTTGGAGTGGGTTTCCACTCTCGTCGAGTGCGGTGATTGTCACCGTCGCTGTCGGAGAGGTTGAGGTTTCGGTTGTCGTGGGGGTTTGTGGTGCTGCTGCGGGCTGCCGGCCACCGGCGGCATCGCTGAGACCGAGCGCGTAAACAGATCCATCCGGTGCCGGCGCCAACGCATGAATCTCTCGCAACTGCGCATCAAACAGCGCGAAAGCTTTTCCATCCGATGAAATTCGCAGAACCAATCCACCTGGATCCGTTCCGGCAACTAAATCACCCTGCGCAGTGACTGCCAGGGACATCACGTGCGTTTGATTTGTGCTAATCAGCAAAGACGAATCGGGCTGCGCACCTGCCGCTCTAACACGATAGAGCTTGCCGTTGTCTCCGGTACCAACAGCCAACGAACCGTCACTCATAACCGCGAGCGACCAGATGTATTTGTCACTCGGGTCGAAATAAGTTTCTGCACGACCGTCGGATCCGATGCGATAGACCTTACCGTCAGGTGAAGTGCCGGCGTAGAGAGCACCATCACGACCAATCGCCAGCGCAGTTACATCAAGTTCGGTAGCGTCGTAGAGTAGCGAGCCGCGTCCGTCGCTTCCGATGCGATAGATCTTTCCGTCGTGACCTGTACCGAGATAGACAGCGCCTTGCGCATCAATCGCAGTGGACCAGATGTAGGCCTGTTCAGTATTAAAGACCTCAGTCAAGTTCGGCGCGAGCATCAAGACACCGGTGTCGCTAATCGAAACGCCGCGCGCATCACCCTTCAGCAATTCAGTGCGCGTGTTTGTTTCCCAAATGACAGGTTGTCCGGCTCGTGCGGGAGTTTGAATTGAAAGCGTTAGCAGAAGTACCAAAGCAGTCGTGGAAGTTAGTTTTAGAGTTTTGATGTGCAGCATTCTTGGTTTTTAGTTTCCTATGTATTTTGCGTATAAGGATCGGGCGACGGTAGGGTCGTCAGTGCCTCGAATAATGGAACGGCCATCCTGGAATACAGTCAGCTCGAAATCTCCGGTCTGAAAACGGAGTAGATACTCATTGAACTTCACCTCGCCGTGTGGGTTAAGCCGCGCGGCGAGACTCGCGAAATCAACTTTCGTTATTTGAGGTGGCGAGACCTGAACTGCGTTCCTGCCACAAAGCACTGCACTGAACGCGCCTGCTGTAGGTTCCAAAGTATCGTAATGGCCCAGCGCACAAGTGGGGCAATCCGCAGCCGGTGGACCAGGATTAATCTTGCGCCACTCGTTTCTCCAAACATCGAACTGCATCAACGATCGATGCAGATCGTCATAACTGTTCGTCAATAGCTTCAATGCCTCGCTCACCTGCACCGCTGCCACCACACTGATGATCGGCATGATCACTCCCGCAGTGTCGCAGGTTGGCGTAGTTGCCGCCGGTGGCGCCTCTTCAAAGACACAACGAAGACAGGCAGTTTGATGCGGCTGAATCGTCATCGTTACGCCGTATGAACCGACTGCTGCGCCATAAATCCAGTTAACCTGATGCTTCACACAGGCATCATTCAACAGATATCGCGTGGTGAAGTTGTCGGTCCCATCAAGGACCAAATCACAGCCGCGCACGAGACGTTCGATATTTGAATGGTTGACGTCAACGACCTCAGGTTCAACTTTGATCTCCGAATTGATCTCAGCGATATGTTTCGCGGCGGCGATCGCCTTTGGCATTCGCGCGGCAGCATCGTCTTCCGTGAACATCGTTTGCCGCTGAAGATTTGTGTTTTCTACGAAGTCACGATCGGCGATTCGCAGTCGTCCAACTCCGGCACGACTGAGCGCTTCTGCTTGCGCCGTACCCAGTGCCCCGCAGCCGACAATCAAGACTCGCGAAGCACGGATACGCTCCTGCCCTTCTCTGCCGATCTCCCCGAAAAGGATCTGCCGGCTATAGCGATCTTCACTAATCTTCAGCTCTTTAGTTTGGGCTTTCACTATTGATCAGCGTGCTGTTGACTTGTCTTTGCAACGCTTTCTCAGCGGCCTGGGACATTACCTCGATCGGAGCTTCGCCGCCGGTCCACAATCGAAACTGAGCAGCTGCTTGAGTCACCAGCATTTCTGCGCCTCCTAATGTCTGGCAACCAGCTGCTTGCGCCTGACGCATTAAAAGCGTCTCTTTCGGATTGTAAACCAGATCATAGAAGAAACCTGCCCCGCGTAGTTGTTCGCGAGTTACAACTGTTGCAGATTCGAGCGCGCCTTTGGTTCCAACAGGCGTGGCATTAACGATCAGATCAAATTCGCCGAGAGATGCTTCATCCAAGGAGTTTGATTTCAGACTGAATTCCTCGGCAAGGGCCTCGGCTCGTGAGGCTTGTCGAGCGAAGATCATCACCTCTGCAGCTTCACGTTTCAGAACCCATGCGGCCATGCGCGCTGCACCGCCTCCACCGATAACTGCACAACGAAGACCAGCCAATGAATTAAATCGTTTCAATAGTGGCTGAAGGAATCCTTCGGCATCGGTGTTGTAACCACGTAACTTGTTCTGCTCGATAACGATCGTGTTCACGGCACCGATCTCTCTCGCTGCCGGTTCGATCCAATCGAGGTGTTCTATGACGTTAGACTTGTGCGGCGCCGTCACGCTAAGTCCCCGCAGATTCCAATCAAGTTCACGGGAACGCACATCAACCATTCGACGCATGAACCCGGAAAGATCATGAACCTCGAACCGAACATATACCGCATCAAGATTTTTCTCCTCGAATGCCGCATTGTGGACGTTGGGCGAGATTGAATGACCTGTTGGTGAGCCGATGAGTCCGACGATTTGCGTGTTAGTCGTGATCTTGTCGATCCGATAAACATCTCGTAGTTCGCGAGCTGGTATTTGACCCGGTGCGGAACCAGCGCCTTCTTCAACTGCGCCGTAAGTAAGAAAGGCTCCGCGCGACGGGCCAAGGATCCGCGTTAGCGACCCAGATTCGCCCATCGCGATAGCAATGATCCCTCGTCCATCTTTACGTGCTCGATCAAGTAGCCGAAAGACGGGCAGACAGTCGGTGACATCATTCGCGGTGACCGCAATCTTAATAATGTGTGCCTGAGAGCGACCAATCGTTTCGTAAATCTGGTCCAGGTCGTGTGGAACGCGTTTGAAGTCGTGATGCGACGCGATGACGTGTGACCAATCACTCTGGTCAAACAGGTTTGCGTCGGCGAGCAGGTCACTTTCGACGTCCAGGTAATCCGCACCCAAGGAAGCGGCAGCCTTCCAGAAAGACCTTCGCGCGTTCTCATCAACTTGCCGTTCACCACCTTGTTCGGCTGACCGAAGAGTGATGATCGTCGGGCGATCTATCTGCGCGATCAATCGTGTGAGGCGTGGTAAGACATCTTCGAACTCGTTTTGACGAAGGCAGTCGAGGCGCAGTTCGATGAGATCTCCAGCGGCAACTACAGCAGGCAAGACAGTCTCCAGTTCGCGTGCAGTTTGTACACAAACGGGAACACAGATGAGCGTGGAGCGGTTCATCGAGTTAGATAAAAGATAACAGAGAAGTTTGCCTCCGGACTCTCGCGTTCAACTACCAAAAAAGAGGCGATGCCGCGGGTACCAACATTTGGACCAGGGGCATCGCCTTCAGGCAAACCTTTCAGACGAGTTACTTATGGTACTCGGTTGATCCCTCCAGATGTCTTGTCGCCGCTTCAGCTCCAAGGTGGCGAGTGGTTCCTTCAGTCACACTCGGGGGTGGGGCAATCAACTCTCCGGTATTTCGTCGCGGTTGAAACACTGTTTGGTTTGCCGGCGTTTGCATCACTGGCTGGACAAAGCCTGCCGGCGGCAAGGCCTTCTTCTGCTCCTCCTTCACGCGAATGTACTGGGCCACGCCTCTACCCATGAACGAGAACGCCGGAATCAACATCCAGAACCACCAACCACGTCCAATTGAAAAGGAAAGCGCCATCGCCACCAGCAGAAACGCAATGCCCATGAATGCGTTTCGAAAAGCATTTTCGAGATTCGCTTCCTGACCACAGCTGTCACGTCTCTTTCGTTTTTCAGAGCGAGTTAACGGTTCACTCGGTTGGACCAACTCACCGCTCAGTGCCTGCGGAACAAGGCTGATGTTTGCGCCACAGACTCGACAAAAACTGGCGCCGCTAACATTTTGAGCTGCACACTTAGGACAAAACATTGGAACCTCCGATGTGGTAACGCAGTCAGTAGAGTCGTTGGATCAAAGTTCATCGAGCGCGTTGACGCCGCGCTTCAAAGAGTAGTACGCCGGCGGCCACGGAAACGTTTAATGATTCGATTTGACCCACAACCGGAATACGCACCAGTGAATCACAGTTTTCACGCACCAACCTGTGTAATCCAGCGCCTTCACTACCTAGAAGAAGCATTGTTGCCTGAGTCCAATCCCACTCCGTGTAATTCGTCTTTGCTTCGGCGTCGGCTCCGACAACCCAAATGTTACGTTCTTTCAACTGCTCTATCAATCGCACGAGGTTAGTGACCCGGGCTACCGGGACATATTCCAGTGCTCCGGCCGCTGCTTTTGCCACAGTTTCATTAAGACCGACCGCGCGTCGCTCCGGAATAAAGACGCCGTTGACTCCGGCGCACTCGGCCGTGCGAAGAATTGCCCCGAGGTTACGCGGGTCTTCCACTCCATCCAGACCCAACGCCAACGGAGCATCGTGACTTCCGACACGCGCTGCCAGCGATTCAATCAGTTCATCCGGGTCTGCGTATCGTGCCGACGAGACTCGCGCTATAACACCTTGATGCGAAGGTTCACCGGATGAGCGACTCAACTGATTTCGGGGTACTCGATGAATAGGAATGCGTGCTTGTCTGGCGAGATCCAATAGTTCACGCAAACGTTCAGCTCGGACACCTTCAGCAAGCGTGATCTGTTCGATCTGTCTCTTGCCCGCACGCAGGGCTTCAACGACGGGCATCACTCCGTAGATCATCTGTGAAGCAGGTGTTTCAGACGATGGGCCAGACGGCGATGGACCACGTCGTGGCTCGTTTGAGTCGCGTCGTCTACTTCTATTTGGCTTCATACAAATGCGGATGATGGAGGACGTGATTGCGCAACCGTGAGTAGCGTGTGAACTGACTCTCGTTACTGACCTCAGTGAGTGCTCCCATTACGTACTTGCCCGGGCGCGTGCGTCGCCAGCCTTGTGAGCCGGTCTGCTTCTCTGCACTCCACACCGGTTCGAGAGTCTGTCGCAATCCTTTGAAAGAGTCATCGACGATCGCATCAGGTGCGAGCTCGGTGAACAACTGCAGCATTGACTTGAAATTCTCGATCGCCAGCAGTCCCTTGCGATTACCGAGACACGTAAAGTCAAAACTGTTCGCACTGATCCTCAAATTTGATTCGATGGCACTGCTGTACAGATCAACAACCAATTCGTCGCTAAACGTTTCGCGCGCGTCCAGGATCTGATTCTCTTTTCCTGCCACCGGGTGCTCCTGGACCTCGAGCATCTTCACGGTTAGTCGTCCCAGAACAACCAGCCGCAGATCGTTCCACGCCAGATGAATACTATCGCCGCCTCCACTTTGGTGGGCCCACATTCCATCTTCAGTTAGTTCGCCTGCCCGGATTCGCACCGGCGGCAGTTCTTCAATCCCCAGGTCAGCATCAGAAAGAATCAGCGTGCGGAGTCCAAAGTCCTTCAAGCGACGTTCGATGAGCAGGGCTTCATCGTGGCTTGCAGCACGAGCGAGTGGAAGCGGAGATCCTGATTCAAGGATCCGTCGTACGTCTTGCTGATTCAACTTCAAAAGAGTTGCTACTTCGTCGATTTTTCCCGGAGACTGGTTGAGTTGGGCTGGGAGAAAGATATTGTTGTATCCCTGCTCCCACCTCTCCAGTGGTCGCAGTGTCGGCTTTTGCAGGTTTGCGATCTTGTCGTCGAAGGCGAATGGATGACCACAGTAAAGACAGGTAACTCGCGTGGGTGGGTTGGACCTTTTGCACTTTTCACATTGGACCATCTGCTCGGGCGTAAAGGCTTGGGGCTCAGTCGGGGTCAGCGGTCCAACATCGAACAGAGGCATCTTTTCGTTATCTTTAGGCAACAGCTCCTCCAAGTATTCGGATTATAGAGTAAATGTCCGATAAACTTCAGTTGCTGATTGAATAGCGGTCCACGGGTCAAAGTGAAGTAGTGGTTATAAGTTGTCAAAAGTATTTCTAGTGTTCTTACGCGTGACTCCGCGGATCGTAACTTGTGAAGGTGTCGGCCATTTCAATGCTCCGAGTCTGGCACGTTCACTCACGCGGGTTTTGAGAACTACGATGACGATTGAACCTCGATTGAACTCAACAGGTGTTACAAGGGGCAACGTCTGTCTTCTTTTGGTAGTCCTCGCAACTGTTTTTGTGCAGGCCTGCTCTGCAATTCAACCGGCAGACACGAGTGGTCCAAGAACAAATCAACCGATCTATCCGGCGCTTATTGCTATCGATCCTGCGCGACAAGAGGCTACTCTCGCTGCGATTAAACAGGCACTCCCTGAGAACTGGCAGAACCTCAACATCAAGCTCCATCCCATAACCGGAACAATACAAGGAGGAGCTATCGATTGGCCGTTCTTCTTACCAAAAATAGGTACCCAGGCGGCAATGAACGAAGAGGAGACTCGCGAATCGTTACGCCGGTTCATTGCCGAGCGACGGAACTTGATTGGCGCAGAACCTGATCAGCTTTCTCTCATTGAGCATACGGACCAACCCGATGGTTCGAAGCTGGCGCGCTACGAACAGCGACCTTTTCGGTTTACCCTCCGAGGTCAATTTGGGAAGCTCGAGATCCGCTTTGCCGCAGATCGTCGAGTCATAGGTTTAGACAGCACGTGCATCCCGGATGCTGAGCGAATTCAGCCCACGCTCGCGTCCATTACGCCGGTTCTCAAACCGGAGGATGCTGTGAAATACGTGAGTGAAAATGGCGTCACCTATACCGACACCAATGGCCAGCAACAAACTGTGAGACCCCCGCCAACTTCAGTGAATGCCCGAGAGCTGGTTTTCTATGTTTTGCCGTCGACCTCTCAACCGAATGCGCTGGAGTTCCACCTTGCCTGGGCCGTCGATCTAACGGATGCGCCGCTTAAAACTGTGTACGTTGACGCGGTTGAGAGTCGGATAATCGCGACTGGCTAAGGAGTGAAGATGTGAGCGTCCTAACTTGTAGGGAGGCTCTCCGTGGCCACCGCATTAAACACTGGTCTGAAACCAGGCTAAGAACGGGCGGCGACAGAGGGCCGCCCCTTCAAACTAGGACAATAGC
>DATBMP010000303.1:0-5089 GCA_036554845.1 Pyrinomonadaceae bacterium | reverse complement strand
CGGAGCTCCAACCAGGGGGCGTAGCCTCTTTCACTATCTGGTCGCAACCGGCAGGGCAGAGCCCAGCCTCACATCCGGCGGCGAAGCCGGATCAGGTATGGGTAATAATCTGATAGCGTGACTCTCCACGGGCCAAAGCCTTTTCATCCGATAACTTCTGCACCCTGATGCCAATCCTGTCTTACCGCTTTGTGTAAAAGCCTGTGGTATCAAACGGAATCCCTCGATCTCTAACTAGCTTCATGCTTTAATCCCACGCCGTAACCGATCTCCCTCACATTTCTAACCGGAGTCCTCACATGTACCGACCAAATTTTTGCGCTGAATGCGGCCATAAGACGCTGCGTGTTTACTGGCACCCGTGGACCAGCAGGAGGTTTTGCGACTCGTGTTCCCGACGTTTGCGCAAGATCAGATTAAAACGACCAATAGTAACGACTCTTTGTCTGCTCAGCCTTGGTTTCGTAGCAGGTCGCATTAGCCGGCCCAAACCCCCGCCGCTGATCATTCAACGTGCTCCCATTCAGCCGACTCCAGAACAATCATTAGGTGTCAAACCCCTGACAGTAACTGAAGAGCAGATCTATATTTGCGGCGCTCGCACAAAGAAGGGCACGCCTTGTTCGCGTCGTGTTTCTGCCGAAGTGCGGTGCTGGCAGCACAAGGGTGAACGCGCGATGCTTCCGCGTGAAAAGTTGGTGATTAAGGAATAACTGATTTCAAACTCGAAAGCTGCGCGTTCGGGCTTGCTACCGTGCCCAAATACTTCGCGCTCGTCAGATGCGTTGAATAATGCTAAGAACAAGGAGATGAACGCACAGGTTACGCTCGTCTTCGTCCTGACCTTTATCATCCATCTAATCAGTACGCTCTCTTACGCGTTGAGAATTGCCGGCATTAGGACAAGGCGCATCGCAATCTCGCTTGCGCTATTCAACGTCCTCGTACTGATCTCGAGGACCTCAAACACTTTTCAAGGTCCGTTACTCGCAAAACACGTCGAGAAGAACATTCATGCCCCGTCTCTCATCGCGCTCGAAAGAGATTTTCGATGGCTCATCGTTGCCGCAACTCTCGCTACACTGACAGGGATCGTGTTGATTCCCACTTTCCAGCGGATATTCACCAAAGCGATCGATGCCTTTGGTCGTTACCGCTCGGTGCCGCGCCTTCTATTCCAGGCCTTTTCGGTAAATGCGTTGCGTGAAATGAGAGTCGCGGCACGATTTCCTGCGCGAGAGCACTTCCAGCTTTTCCGACTTGATCAGGCGCCCACTCGCATTCTCATTTACAACGTGATTGCCACCGCGCTCTTAACGGCAGGAGTGTTTGCGTCCTTGTATGCCGGCTGTTTGCAGCCAGAACTGCGCGTCACGGCAAATAATCTTTCACCGGTTGTTAACGCACTCTCAACCATCCTGCTTTTCGTTTTTATCGATCCTTATCTTTCGCTGCTTACCGACGATGTGATCTCTGGGAAGGTCACCGACTCATACTTTCGCAAATGTGTTGCGCTATTCGCCTTCAGTCGGTTGATTGGCACAGTTTTGGCGCAACTGATTTTGGTGCCTGCTGCTAAAATCATTGCAATCATCGCCGAGATATTGTGAGGGGAATGAACAAGCAGACACCTTTGGTCAGTGTTGCGATGCCCGTACGCAATGCGCAGCAGTTTCTCGACGAGAGTATTTCCAGCATCCTGAATCAAACACTGACCGACTTCGAGTTTGTTATTTTTGACGACGCCTCGACGGACGGATCAGCGGACGTGCTGAAAAAGTGGTCGATAAAGGATCAGCGCATTCGCTTTTATCAATCGTCGGAACCATCAGGGCTGTCCGGCAGTTCCAATTTCGTGATGTCAAAGTGTCGTGCGCCTTTGATCGCACGAATGGATGCGGACGATGTTTCCCATCCGGATCGATTGAGACGTCAATGGGAGATCTTGAAAGATCGACCGGAGATCGTCGTGCTCGGAACATTGTGCGATGGAATCGATGTCAAAGGTCGATTGGTCCGGCCCAGAGATCGTTGGCGTATCGTGCGTCGTTCTTCATTCATACCTTTTCCGCATGGTTCAGTGATGTTCAGACGCGAAGCCTTCTGCGCGAGCGGTGGTTATAGTCCACACGCGGAGGGCGGTGAAGATCAGGATCTTTTCTTACGAATGAAGCAGCATGGCAGAGTAGTCACACTTCCAGATGTTCTTTATCGCTATCGTTATCACTTGCATAATTCGACGCTCCACAACGGCAAACGCGAGGTGGGGAATGGATCGTCGAACGGAAACGAGCTAATGGCCCTCTACCGGCTCGGTGCAATGCGGCTTTGGGCTGGCGAACCGCCACGCATTCTGGAACCGTTGCTCGAGAAGAGACCGTTAAAGTGGGACCTTGCCACTATGATCACCTTCGCTTCTGCAACCTGGGGAAGTATTAGTCCGCCAACACTCCGTTTGTTTCTTCGTTCGCTAATACGCACACGCGATCTGCTTGCCAGTTTCAAAGTTAAGGATGGAACACCATACGAATGGCGCTTAGAGTAGTGATCGTAGGAATGGGCCACCGCGGTCGCGACTGGGTGCGAGAAGTCAGATCCTCAACTGACTTTGAGTTGGTAGGTTGCGTCGAGATTGACCAGCAAACGACAAAAGCAGCCGCCAACAATTTGAATATTCCGGCAGCGAATTGTTTCAACGATCTGGATCAGGCACTGGACCAGGCGAAAGCTCAGGCAGTAATCATCGCCACCTCGTCACCTCAGCACGCTCAAGCTTGCGAGTCGGCATTGTCACGCCGTTTAGGTGTGCTGGTTGAGAAGCCCTTCACGCTCGATCTCAACGAAGCAGTCAAAATCGTCTCGTACGCTGAAAAGCAACAAACACCAATTCTGGTAGCGCAGAACTATCGCTACATGCGCTCGTTTCGCACGGTGAAAAAACTTGTGCGTGAAGGTGCGTTGGGAGGTGTGGGGATGATCGTTTGTCAATACTACCGCCCGCCACATGACATGGCTCCTTCGCTGGCGGAGATGCAGCACAGCATTCTTTGGGGCGTCGGCGTTCATCACCTCGACGCGTTGCGGCACATCCTGGGGAAAGAGGTCACTAGTGTTACCGCAGAGAGTTTTACCTTGCCGTGGGGACATCTTCCCGACGGCGCTTCGTTGAGAGTCTTGCTTTCATTTGAAGGTGGCACGCGTGCTCTCTACACCGCAACCTACGAGTCGAGCGGTCACGAATTTTTTGAGAGAGGCCAGGAGTTCTATGCGCGGTTTGTTGGTCAGAGTGCGACGTTGCACGTGTTTCAACGTTGGCTCGTCCTATGCCGGAAGGGGAAACTTCCGCGACTTGTTCGGCGCGGTCGGCGCGATGAAACGGAAGAACAAGTTCTGTTGCGTCAACTCAAAGGCGCAATACTAGATGGCGAAACGCCAGAAGTGAGCGGCCGAGACAACCTAAAAACGATGGCAATACTGGAAGCCTGCGTGCGTTCGGCTACTGAAAGACGCTCAATCAATCCACAGGAGCTTTTGCATTGAGTACTCGCGTGTTGGCCATTGGTCTTGATGCTGCGGAACCTTCCCACGTTCGGCGTCTAATTCAACAAGGTCACATGCCAGTACTCGGCTCGCTCCTGGACCAGGGTCGATGGTTGAAAGTCGAATCACCTGCACCTGTTGGTAGTGGTTCAGTATGGCCCACCCTGATTACGGGTGAAACTCCTGCATCACATGGCGTTTATGGCGAGTGGTGCTGGCAGCCAGACACGATGGGACTCGAACGCTACAACGGTCATGGCTTAAGACCCTTCTGGCAAACACTTATCGAGAATGGTCTGTCGGTAGGAATCCTGGATGTGCCGTTTGCGAGACTGATCGGTATCAACAAGGGCTTTGAAATTACAGAGTGGGGACCACACGACTGCCTGGACGGTCGAATGTCCCTTGGACCAGCGAAGATCGCGCAGATCGTTTCGACTCACGAGCCTCATCCACTCTCTAACGACCGCCTCGACGCCCAGGGGCCCGATGACTACGACAGTCTGCACAAGCTGACAAGAGAATCTTTGAAAGGCGTAGCGCTACGTGGAACGCTGGCAACGCAGTTGTTACAAGAAACACAGCCAGAGTTCGGGCTGATTGTATTCACGGAGATTCATCACGCGGCACATCATCTCTGGCACACAGTCGAACCGGGACACGCGGTATACAACTGCGAGCGATATCGAAAGATCAGGGAAGTCTCTCCCACCCTCAATAACATCTACGCCGAAGTCGATCGTCAAATCGGAAAGTTGATCAGCACAGTTGGTGAGGAAGCGCAGGTGCTGGTCTTCTCGCTTCACGGGATGAGACCAACGCACGGAATCCCCTCGCTACTGGTGCAATTACTCTGCGAGGCCGGATTTGCGCAGCTGACTTCGTGGGAGACGAAAACGTGGAGGGATCGCGCACGTTCAGTCCTGGCAGATGTGAAGCGGCGGACACCAGCTGGCGTGAAGAAGATCTATTACAAGACGGTGCCGCAGAGTGCGACGTACCGCTTGGCCCAAACGACTATGTTGCCACCATATGACTGGTCGCGAACACGCGCGTTCTCTTTGCCAAGCGATCAGCATGGTTGGATTCGTATCAATCTGAGTGGGAGGGAATTACACGGCGTGGTGAGTAATGACGACTACCTTAAGGTCTGTGATGAATTAGAAAGTTTGCTGCTTGGGTTGAGAGATCTGGAAGGTAATCGATTGGTTACGGATGTCCAGCGTACGTCGAGGACTGTCGCGGAAGCTCGCGTGAGTCGGCTTCCTGATCTGATTGCGCACTGGGATGATCCGGCATTCAAGTCGGCGCTGAGGATTAAGGGATTTGACTTTGTGTCGGAAGCGACCGGGACAAAGTTTACCGGGCAGCATGCGATGGAAGGGTTCTGTATCCATCGTGGAGCTGAGGCGATTGCAGGCGATACTCTGATAGCGACGGAGATGGGGAAGGTGGTTATGAGGCTGCTTGGTGAATGCGGGTGATTGTCGATTGTCGATTTTAGATTGACTCGTGTTTTCAGGTTGGGCCACCAAAGATTTCAGGTTGG
>DATBMP010000274.1:0-7402 GCA_036554845.1 Pyrinomonadaceae bacterium | reverse complement strand
CCGATGGCAAGACATTGATCGCGTTCGCCGAAAGTCGTGTCAGAAGATGGGACGTGGAAACCGGTCGCGAGCTTCCGAGCACGTTGCTCCCAACTGCAACAAATTTCATGAATGCCAAATTGAGCCAGGACGGAGGTGTTCTTGCGGCACAAAGTGTCGATAACTCCTCGATTCGTTTGTGGGATACGAGGAGTGCTCGCGAACTGACTCCCATAAAACTCGATGGGGAAGATCAGTTGAATGGTCAGAACTCGATTGCTATCAGTCCTGATGGTGGATTGTTGGCGGCAGTAACCGGCCGGTTCGAGACTTCCAGACGAGGTAGCACCACTTCGAAAGAGGTAGTCGCGATTTGGAGCACCAGTACCAACAAGAAGCTCCAGACTCTTAATCTTGCGACTACCAGTCAGCAAGTCGGTTTCGGTGGGCCTGGTTGGGATCCCCACCCTACTTCTGTGTTCAGCAGTGATGGCCAGGCGTTGGCGGTGCGCAGTGGGGGAATACTCAAGGTGTGGGAAGTTTCAAGCGGCAAGGAACTCAAGAGTATTAACGTCACTTCCGCTGCAACATCGCGAGAGGATTCGCTTGCGATGTTCACCAACAACCTTGCGTTCAGTCCCGACAAGCAGCAGCTTTCGCTCGTATCCCAAAACAACAGGATCGACATTGTCGATGCGAACAGTTCCAGCACCTTGCATAGCCTTGCAGGTCATGAAGGTAACGTAGTTGCCCTAGCCTTTAGCACTGACGGTAAGACGATGGCGTCATCAGCCAGCGATAACAAGATCAAGTTGTGGGACGTCGCGTCCGGCCGTGAAATGAAAACGCTCAGCGGCGCGGCCGTACCAGTACGCGATCTCGCTTTCTCGCCAGATGGCAAAACTCTTTCGTTAGCCGCTCATCAATCAGTCACTTTTTGGGAGTTGGCGACTGGCGGCGTCAGACGCTCGCTCGCATTGCCCGATGAATACGCGCGCGCGTCATTCAACATCACAGAGCGGGGCGCAATTCTGAGTCCCGACGGAAAATTTGTCCTCGCAGGTAGTCAAACACAGTCCCAGGTAAAAGTTTGGGACGCAACATCAGGCAAAGAGTTGTCGAGCATTGCGTTGGGCCAGAACAAGAAACTCGGAAATGCAGTTTTCAGTAGTGACGCTAAAACAGTGGTCGTGATTGAAGGTGAGGTTAAGAAGCCTTCGACAAGTACGACGTCACAACTCCCAGCAGATTTTCAGATGCCGGATCCTACGAAGTTGATGGAGCAGATGAAAAAGGATCCTAGGAAGATGGAGCAAGAACTGAAGAAGGCACAGGAGGCGATGGCCAAAGGTGATCTGGGTGCGGGGTTGACCATGATGGAATCGCTGGGAATGGTGCCAAAGAGAGCAAACCAAAATCCAAACACGATGCGAATTTTGGACCCGGCATCAGGAAAACAATTGAATGCGGTCCCGATGCCCACCGGTTTTTTTTCGAGCATGGCGAGCGACTCGATCGTTACAAACTCGGCGTTGTCATTCAGTCCGGACGGTCGCGTGCTTGCCTCAGCAACTGGATTCAATTCACCACTAAAATTGATCGACACTGCCAGCGGACAGGAATTGAGGGCGCTCAAAGTTCCGTTCTCGATGGGTGTCAATACAATTGCCTGGAGCCCTGACGGCAAACGCCTCGCTTCGGCGCAGTGGGGTTTGTCTCGAGCCATCGATCCAAACGATCCGAACGCAATTGATTTCTCGTTCGAGGACATGAATTTTTCGGTCCGATTGTGGGATCCCGCAACCGGTTCAGAGATTAGCAACCTGCCCGGACACAAAAACTTTGTAATGAAACTTGCGTTCAGTCCCGACGGTCGCGTACTTGCTTCGGCTGGTTACGACAGCATTATCAAACTTTGGGATGTTGGTAGCGGTCGTGAATTGCGGACGCTCACTGGTCACACGGGAGCGATCAATGCGATCGCCTTCAGCCCGGATGGACGCTTCATGATATCGGGCAGCGATGACGGCAGCGCTCGTTTGTGGAACGCGCAATCGGGTGAGTTACTTGCGACGCTCGCCACAATCAACAATGGAAACGATTGGGTGGTAGTGACCCCGTCAGGTTTGTTTGATGGTTCTCCTGGCGGTTGGAACCAGATCATGTGGCGATTCAGTCCATCACTGCTTGACGTCTCACCCGTCGAACTGTTCTTCAATGAGTATTTTCATCCGGGATTGCTGACGGACATTCTCGAAGGAAAGAAACTTGCCGTTGCCACTGACATCTCGCAGAAAGATCGCCGGCAACCAAAACTCGCTCTGACAACCGCGGATGCGCCGAATGGAAAAGTGGTGACCCGAACCGCGAAGGTGAGTATCAATATCACTGATGCACCCGCGGGGGCTCACGACGTTCGCCTTTTCCGTAATGGCTCACTCGTCAAGGTCTGGCGCGGTGACGTGCTCAACGGAAAACCAAGCACAACGCTCGAGACGACAGTTAGCTTTACCGAGGGTGAGAACGAGCTGCGGGCCTATGCCTTCAATCGCGACAACGTCAAGAGTAGCGATGCAACACTCACTCTCACTGGAGCAGATAGTTTGAAACGAACGGGCACGCTTCACCTGGTCGTGGCGGGTGTCAATCAATATACGAATCCTGAATATAACTTGAAGTATGCCGTCGCCGATGCAGGCAGTTTCGCGGAGGAGGTTGAGCGACAGCAAAGAAAGCTCGGCAAATACTCGCAGATCAAAACCACGTCGTTGCTTGATGAAAACGCCACCAAGGCGAACCTGTTGTATGCGTTGAATCGACTGGCCGGCAACTCTGAGGCAAAGAGGCCTGAAGGTGCGCCCGCAACCCTGGACGAGATCGCGGCTTCACAACCTGAGGACGCGGTAGTGCTGTTCTTTGCCGGCCACGGAACTGCACAACGACAACGCTTCTATCTGATTCCTCATGACATGGGATATCTCGGAAAGCGAACGGAGCTCGACAAGCCAGGCTTGGAGAGTATCCTCAGTCACGGAGTTTCAGATCTCGAACTTGAACAAGCTTTTGAAGGAATCGACGCAGGAATGATGTTGATGGTCATCGATGCTTGCAACAGCGGACAGGCGTTAGAGGCTGAGGAGAAACGTCGCGGACCAATGAACTCGAAGGGTCTGGCCCAACTGGCATATGAAAAAGGGATGTACATCATGACAGCGGCGCAAAGTTATCAAGCCGCGTTAGAGGCTTCGCAGCTGGGCCATGGTTATCTGACGTATGCGTTAGTGGAGGAAGGGCTAAAGGTTGGCGCCGCTGATGCCCAACCGAAAGATGGCGAGGTCGTGTTGCGCGAATGGCTCGATTACGCAACCGATCGAGTTCCGGAGATGCAGGTGGAGAAGATGCGCACGGCGCGGGGTCTACGAGTTGAGCTGGCATTTGTTGAAGGCGAGGAGACAGTTGCAGACGTAGACAAGCGCAACGTGCAACGTCCAAGAGTGTTCTATCGTCGTGAACAAGAGAGACAGCCGATGGTGGTGGCGAAGCCTTAGGGAATTTGGGGAATTGGGATTTGGAATTTGGGATTTGGAATTTGGGATTTGGGAATTTGGAATTGGGAAATACACTAAGAGACATCAACCCAACCGGAGCGGGGGTAAACCACCCTTCCTTACCTTATATCTGGGGCTGACTATCACAAACCACGTGGCCACTGACCTCTCATTCAAAATTAATTTCCAATTTCCAAATCCTAAATTCTAAATTCCAATTCCAAATTCTAAATTCCAATTCAAAATTCCAATTTCAAATTCTAAATAATCCTAAATTCCCAAATTCCAATTCAAATTTCCAAATTCCAATTCCCAAATTCCAAAATTCCAAATCCCAAATTCCAATTCCCAAATTCCAAATTCCAATTTCCAATTCCCAAATTCCAAATTCCAATTTCCACACAATCACTTCTTCCGCCACGCCCACTCCTCGGCAACAACTTTTCCATTCTGCGTGCCTTCAATCTTTGCGTGGAGCGTTCCGTCCTTGTCCAGCCAATAGATGATTCGTTGTGGAAAATCGTGCTCTGGGTTCTCAAACACGACCCGGTTCCCACCACTCTCCTTTAATCGAAAGGGTGTTGCTGGTCGGCCTTTAGGACTGGCCCAGTAGGTGATCGCATCAGCCGTAGCTTCGATTCGGAGGTACTCAAACATCACAGTCTTCGGGCCGACGACGTCACGATGCAGTCCAAGCATCATGTTGCCTTTCGCCGGTAACCAATGCTCCTCCATCTCAACGTTTCCTTGAACTCCGGTCCATGTGCCAGCCATCCACGATAACGATGAGAGATCGGGCAAAGGCTTAGTGGAATTCTCCTGCGCACCTAATCTTCCGCCAAAGATGGTGAATGCAAAAATGAGTACGGTCACGAGTGTTGCGTTTAAGATTCGCATACAAGTCTCCTTCAAGTGCGAGGGTACCCTAGTGAAAGGCTGCGGTATTGAAGAAATGCGACACCGGTGCAGATTGCGGAATCCGAAATTGGAATGGGGAATTTGGAGTTTCGAACTTGGAATCCGGAGTTTGGAATGACCACTGACCACTACAAATCACAAAATCCCAAATTCCAATTCCCAAGTTCCCGAATTCGCTTCCTCAATTCACCCATCTTTCCCCAACATCAAGGCTAAACGGTGCGGATTGACGAAATGGCGAGACAGGTCACCAAACTCAGCAGTGCCTGCGGTGGGACTTTGCCCCGAAAACTCTCGAAACTCACGAACCATGTGCGGCTGATCTGCGTAGCCAACAGCAAGCGCCACGTCGGCCCACTCGCGCAGTTCACTCTCCCCTACTAACCGCAACAAATTCTGGAAACGGATAATTCGCGCCAACACCTTTGGCGAGACACCCACACCCGACCGAAACTCTCGCTCGATTTGTCGTCGACTCCATCCGACTTTTTCTGCGAGTTGTTCCACACGCAACTGCCCGCGACTACGAAGAATTTCGTTCACTGCGACTTCAACCCGTGGACGTAACTGCGACTTCTCTCGAGAGCGTATCAAGAAGCTCTCCACCAAACTCTTTCGCTGCTCGTCACAATCAGCCGACAAAACGCGCTCTTCAAGTTCCCTGCCCTCCGCACCCCAAATATCTTGGGTACTAACACTGTCATCAGAGAGCACGTGCAGTGAAAGAGGAAGAAAACGGTAGGCCGAAGCAGGGCGAAAGCGAACACCCATTGTTGCGATCGTTTCACTCGGCTGTAGCAAGAGAAAGCGAGTCAGCTCGCCCACAAAGAAGCTGGTTGCTTGAGTTTTCCACCGACCATCAGCTTGACAGTATTGAAAAGGCGTTCCCAGATGAAAGATCCATTCCAAACAACCATCTGGCAACACCCTTTCCGGTGCGCGCACCGAGCATCGATCACGATCGACAACGAACCAGACGCACTCGATCTCCTGGGCCAGCTCCGGACAAGGTTGGTGTTCGGTATAAAACATTCGACTATTCTTCTCTTAAGATCGCTCCTTTGAACAAGGGTTGTCCGCCGAGGCTGGTGAAGAAGCCAAAGGCAAGCAGTCCTAAAAGGAAAACCAGATCCATGAGAAAGACGCTTGCATACCACTTGTTCAGTTCCGTGGTAATCGGGAAGAAAACCCATAGATGAAAGAACATCAGACAGAAGAGGAGCGCGACTGGTCCAAAACGCACGCCCGCATAGATAAAGATGCCGCCGCAGATAACAATTATTGCGACGCCAATCGGATGATTGCTGCCGATGACCATTGCCATGAACAGACTGGAAATGATCACAGAACCGACTGCAATGCCCAACCAGTCTTTTCGCAAAAGCAGGCTGAGGAAGAGAAGGAGAAACACGATCATAAAGGTCTGGAGCAGGCTCGCGCTGACTTGATTTGAAAGCAGACGAGCAAACGCACCAATGCCCTCCAACGAGGTCCCAAAACCGTCGATGAGATCCGGCATTCCCGGGTTCAATCCCAGCCACATGGGAATCGTCATTCGAAAGTGCATCAGCATCACTCCCAGTGAACCGAGCGCCCCTCCGATCAGAATATCTCGACCAATCATCGGATCTCGAAGATCGCCTGCGAGCAAACGGTTCCAGGAGATGATTCGTTGCGGCCAACGCCGCCGCAGGTATGGTTCGAGCGCGAGATAAAGCACGCCGCCAAAACAGGACCAGAAAAGTGACGACTGTAAACCAGAAAGCAGAAGCATCAGTTCATCGGCTGTGGGAACGTGGTGAGCGCTGAGCAGCCACTCCCCCATCCGCAAAAGGAAAAGAAAGACCGCAACACGAAACGCACCACGTCGATCACCTCGTCCCAGGCGAAGGTTTTTGAGGGCCATCAGTGCCGCAACGATCAGAATGGCGAAAAAGACTGCCAGCAGGATCCAGGTGAAGACTCGTGCACTCGGAGTGTAAGCATTGGGCAGGTCGATGCTAGGCCTGGTCCATTGACTGATAATCTGAAAATAGACTGGCTTGCCTTGATAGGATGCCGCTTCAACTCGAATGGGAACGTCCGGAAGGTTTGGATAAAAGCCGGTCCATGCGCCGCGCGCGTCGAATGCGTGTGGCGGTGTCCACTCGGGCGTGGTTGTCTGAAACTTGTTGATGTCGAGACCGGCAGACTCAAACAGAAGATCAAACTTCGCCGGACCAATCATCTCCTCAGCAGTGTTTGGATTGGAAGTCGTCTCAACTTTCATCAATTGCTGGGGCACCGCTTCAAAGTACGCCAACTTCCCTTCCGGGTCCGTATTTATCAGCACCATTCCACCCGTGGTGTTTGGTGGATCGTCTTTAGTCACGTACACGTCGTCGAACGGAAGAAGCGTGGTTGAACTCGTGCGATACCAGAACTGAATTACTGACGGCTGAGAGAGAGTGACCATCTGCCAAACAGTCGGTTCACGAGTCGTTACAAGGTGCCAGTAGTAGGCCTCGTCAGCACTGAATCCGAAAGCTGAGTCGTTTGGCGTTTCCGGGTAGCCGAGCGTTTCCGCGGTCTTGATCGCGTTTTCCTTGAGGACCTCAGGCGATTTATTCAGCGGCGCAAGACGATGGAATGAGATCCGTCCCGACAAAAACATCGAGACGACTACGGAAACAAGTACTGAAGCAGCGAGTCCCACTGCGATCGCTGGTTTGAGTGTTCCGGTCTTCGGCGCCGCAGCGATCATTTCCGGCGAAGGGGTCTCGCCGGCGGCAAGTGCAGCGGCAATGGGATCGCCACCCGGCAATGCCGCGGCGATTTGGAGTGCTGACTGCGGGCGGGCAGATGGATCCTTTGCGATACAGCGATCAATCACACGTTCAATTACTGGATCGAGATCTTTGACGATTGAACTGGGACGTGTGGGAGTGCTCTCACCACGGCGCAGCGCGATCAGTTCA
>DATBMP010000268.1:0-4990 GCA_036554845.1 Pyrinomonadaceae bacterium | reverse complement strand
CGAACTGAAGCCACTGAAGTGCGATTGCTGGCCCATACCAGAACTAAGGGCATCACTGTGCCCATCAAGAAGGCTGGTAAGAGTACCAGCAGTGCAGCGGCGAGCACCTGAAGCGCAAGTAAACCCAGCCAACTGGAGATGTTTAGTTTTAGACCAAGACCGATGAGAAGCGAGGGCGTCAGGTTTATCACAAAGATACTCAGCACCAGACTGAAAGCGGTGATGATCTCAATCTTGAAGATCGCCTGCCTCAACTTTGCTGAATGGTCACTCCGGCCAACGACGTATGCTCCAGCAGCGAGCCCGATCAGGAACAGAGCAACAACGATACTGAACGCGTAAGTGCTCGAGCCAATGATCATCGTGAGCACTCGCGTCCATGCGACTTGCGAGCTGATGGTGACAAAGCCGGAAACAAACGCTGCGAACAACCAGAACTTCTGTTCTTCGATCTTTGTGACGAGGGGTTTTACAACGACGTCCTCTTCGCCATCTCGCTTGCTCACTTCCGCCGGAACGATCTTCTCGCGATCGGAAATAATCGCCACCAGTGCAATGAGAACGTTGAGTAACGCTGCGGTGTAGATGGTTCCGCGCACACCGAGTGTCGGAAGCAGAAAAAACCCGGCAGCCAACGTGCCGAGGATGGCGCCAAACAGGTTGCAGTTATAAAGGCGCGTAACTGAAGTTGATCTGAAAGCCGGCGAACGTAAGAGTGCAGCAGCAAGTATCGGCAGCGTGGCGCCCATCATCGTTGTGGGAACCAGCAGCATCAAACACGAGAGGACAAAACGCCAGAGACTGAAGGCAAAGAATCCGGGTTGAAACTGTTGCCAGATCGCGGCGTAAAGATTGTCAACGAGACTAAAGAGTAATGGAACCACCACGGCGTAAATGGCGATAGCCAGTTCAAGAACACCGTAAGCGCGAAACGGACGTTTGATCCTCGAGGCCAGACGGCCACCCAACGCGCTGCCCAACGCGAGACCGCCCATGAAGGCGGCAAGAACAGTGCTAATCGCCAGGGTGGTCGCGCCGAAAACGTGTCCAAGCATGCGGGCCCACAGCACCTCATAAATCAGTCCAGTTGCACCGGAAAGAACAAAACAGATACCGATGAGCCACACGCTTTTTTGCGCGTAAGTCCTTTCGAAAGAAGGCGTTTGGGCCTCGGTCAGAACGGTCGCCATGTGTCAGTTTTCTCCTAGAGAGTTATCGGGCGCGTGAGGTGGGGCTATCAGGAATATAGCATTTAAGAAGAGGGGCGGGAGTAATTAATTGTCTTGGTCGGTGGTGTAAGAAAGTCAGAGGTCATTCAGCGCTATGCCGCGTAGCGGTATACCTCTAACTGACCATGGCCACTAACTACAACTGACCAGCACCATCAAAAGTAGATCACGTGGGACGTGCGCCAGAGTTTCGATGGGATCGATCCAGGAGCTGCACTGGTCAACATGATTGCAAAATCACCACCAAACAAACCTTCCTTACCTCTTGCTCTTTCGCCTGACAACTTTGTGTCCGAGGCAGGAAATGGATCATCCTCCGTGCGAGACTGGATCAACGCCAACCGACGCAAACAATCATAGAGGTGCTCAAGACCCGCACCGAACCATCCAACATCGTTCCCGAGAATCAACCTCACTTCGGCTCGCTCGTCGATAAAATGTTTCACCAGCGAGGCCGCTTGGACCACACCGTGCTCAAAGCGCTTCGCCGCTTCGTCTCGGTCCATGTCGGAAGGGATCGTCGTATCAAGGATGATCGTGACGCGCTTCTCATCTTCGGAAGTGAACTCTCGAACGGTCAGTTTTCGCGCGCGCGCAGTCGCCTTCCAGTCGATATGCCGCAGATCATCCTGAGGTTGATAGTCACGCAGAGAAAACAGGTCATGTCCAACGCCACGCCTTACCGATGCAATCCTTCCGGCGTACATCGGCAACAGGTGCAATTCATCGCTGACGGGAACGGGCTTCGGGTAGACCACGATGTCTACATTGCGAGCGCGCAATCTTCGTCGTGTGCGAAAGAATCCGAAGGGATAACGCGTGGAGAGCTCAAAACCATTGATGAGGACGTGACCCCGCGTAGCAAAGAGTTGTTCTACACGCTGTTCCGCTGCAGCGTTATGAGGAATGTACGTGAAGTACGCGAGAGTTCGCTTGATGTATCGAGTTCTGACTCGAGCAGCTCGCGATTCTTTCTGTTCGCCATCTGGTCCACGGGCCTCAACCAGGATAGAGAAAGACGGCAGCAACCGCTTGGCGTTTTTGAGTGTGACAATCACGGGTGCGGAATCACCGGCAAAGATGTGGTCGGGAAATCGCGCCGAGACAACCAGGTCGCGCAGTGAAGCGCGCGCCGTCATCGCACCGACGAAGATAGTGGAACAGAGTAACGAAAGAATCAGGAAGAGCAGATTGTTTCCGGTGTTCCACGCGGCAAAGCCAACGACGAGAAGGATCACCAGAAAGATCGCACCACCGCTGGTGATCTCAAGAGGAAAATCGAGATTTCTCACTTCCAGCCTGGCTGACTTCGCGAGTGGCGGCACTACAAAGATTGCTAAGAGAGCTGCTATGACGAGTGAAAGGATCGCAGCAGCACCGGCAAGGGTGTTGTCGTCAGAACGGCGCGCAATGATCGTGATGATCGCTGCTGCTAAACCTGCCACGACCAACAATGTTCCGAAGATTGCAGTGCGGTATTTCGAGAAAACTGAAGGGTCTGAACGAAGGGGATCTGCGTTAAGTTGTGTGGGTCTCCCGCTCACTTGTATTGCTGTCTCACGCCAAAATTCAGAGCGGCACGCTGACGGTCTTCATGATCTCTTTCAACACGGCCTCGCCTTCCTCGCTACGGCTGAGCGAGGAGGAAAAGCGCGAGCTAACCAGGATGCGATGCGCAAAAACTGGCAGCACGAGGCGTTTAATATCGTCCGGAATGCAATACGAACGTTCTTCAGTCAGTGCTAATGCCTGCGCTGCGCGGAACAGAGAGAGCGTGCCGCGTGGACTGACACCGAGGTCCAACATTTCAGAATCCCTGGTCGCGGCGACAATCCTCATCAAGTATTCAATTAATGCCTCATCAACAGTGACTTCGGAAACGTTGCGCTGCAATTCAACCACTTCTGCCGCCGTCATGACCGGGTTGAGTTGGTCCAATGGATCTTCTATTTCACGATCCCGCAAGATCTGTTTCTCGTCGAAAATCGCTGGATAACCAATTCGCAACCTCAACATGAAACGGTCAAGTTGCGACTCGGGCAGAGGATACGTGCCATGGTGCTCGATGGGGTTTTGTGTCGCGACAACGATGAAGGGCGAGGGCAACAGGTGTGTGACGCCTTCGACGGTGACATGACGTTCTGCCATCGCCTCCAACAATGCTGACTGTGTCTTTGGCGTGGTGCGATTGATCTCATCAGCGAGCACCACGTTTGCGAAAACCGGACCAGGCTTCCACTCAAATACTGAGGTGTGTTGGTTGTACACCGACAGACCGATTACATCTGACGGCAACAGATCTGAAGTGAACTGAATTCTCTGGAATGAACAGTCGATAGCGCGCGCCAGCGCATGGGCCAACGTAGTCTTACCAACACCGGGAACGTCTTCTACCAGGAGATGGCCACCGGCGATGAGTGTGACGATGGCGAGTCGCACGGCTTCGGCTTTTCCCTTAATAACGGTTTCAATTGCTCTTTGCAGACGCTCAACCCTTTCGACCGCGTCAGCGGCAACCAAGGCTCCGTCTCTTTGGATTGATTCGACTCGTCTCATTACGTTTTTCCGGGCCAAAAGCTCAGATCTCATTCTACATGCTAAGTTTAAACGCTGCACCCCAAAAGGATAAGCGGATCTGTAATTGGGATATTTTGAATTTCGAATTTCGAATTTGGAATTTGGAAATTCGCTTTTAGTCATATCCGCATCATTTCGTGGAACGCGGCCAACTGATTAAAGGAAACGATCCCCAAAATCGACCTAAACCAGATAGCCGGGAAGGAAATTCAAAATCCCAACCCCAAACCAGAACTCCAATTCCAAATCCGCATTCCCAAATCCGCATTCCGGCGACGTTGTAGTAAACTAACCTCAACCACACGTTTTCTTCCCCAGGATTCTCGGAACCACCAGGCGGACGGAGCGTTTACATATCCCGAGGAGATCTCTATGAAACCCCAACGTAGTAAACTGCAGAACCAACGAGGATTCTCGCTCATCGAGTTGATGATCGTGATCGCGATCATCGGCATTCTTATCGCAGTGGGGGTCACGGGTTGGCGCGCAGCCGTGCGTGCGGCGAACGAAGCGGCCGCAATCAAGACGCTTCGAACCATCGCCGAGCAGCAAATGCTCTACTACAACGCACATCAGCGAAGCAGTTACGGAACGTTCGATGAGATGCTCAAAGAAAATCTTCTCGATACACGATTCACCGGCGGCACGCCGGTGATCGAGGGCTATGTCTTCACGATGAAAGTGGTCCCAAAGTCAACCACTTCGCAGGCGGGCTATACCATCAATGCAGATCCGCAGGTTACGGAGGGCGTAGCGGCAACAGGAAAGAACCACTACTACCTCGACTCAGACACAAACACGATCCACGTGAATGCCTCGCAGCCAGCGACGGCAACCGATCCGCCAATCGGACAGTAATTTCTGTTGAATAGATAAACCGCAACACCCTTCTCTTTTGGGAAGGGTGTTGTTGTTTTCGAACGGAGATCGTCAGTGTTTACGAACCATGACGCCGGGGTATGGTAGTGTTTGCGAACAGCAGGGACTAGGAGACGAAGGCACAAGGCTTTGCCGCCGGATGTGAGGCGGTGGCTCTGCCCCGCCGGTTGCGCTCGAGTTTAAATCTGGGCTCCGTCCAAAAAGTCTTTTGGGTACGGCTCGGCCGCACCCTTGCGGTCAGCCTGCGGCTTACCGTTAGTCCAACTTGAATATCAGGTTATGCCTGGACTGTTCCAGGTTTGAGG